>NZ_JBXUOW010000004.1:0-154931 GCF_057196645.1 Micromonospora sp. ATLC16 | reverse complement strand
CCGGGCCCCCCCCCCCGGGGCGGGCGGGGCGGGATACCCCCGCCCCCGGGGCGGCCGCCCCGTACCCCCTTCGGTGGGTACGCGTCATCCGTCCGCTGAGGGTGGGGTCTGTGGTGGGTGGGGGGCCGTCCGTCTGTGGCGGTCTCGTGTGTGAGTGGGTCAGGTTCTTCGGGCGCGGGCTACCAGGGTGGTGTAGGGGAGGGTGATGGTTTCCTGGGTGGCCAGGTCGGGGTGGGTGTGGAGCAGGGTGCGGACCTGGTGGTCGACGTCGGCGCGGCGGGCGGGGGTGGCGGTGAGGTAGTGGGAGCGGGTGCGGACCAGGCCGAGCAGTTCGTCGGGGGTCAGCGTGGTGGTGTGGGTGAACTCGGCCCACTCCGGGCTGGTGAAGGAGTCGCCGAAGTCGGTCACGCTCTGCCGCAGGTACTCGACGGTGTCGCCGATCTCGGCGATCCGGCTCAGCTCGGCCACCCAGCCGCACGAGTCGTCCCGCACGTTCCACAGCGGCGCGAAGACCCCGCCGGGCCGCAGCACCCGGGCGATCTCCGAGTGTGCCCGTGGCCGGTCGAACCAGTGGTACGCCTGGCCGGTGAGCACGGCGTCGGCGAACCCGCCGGGCAGCGGCATCGTCTCGGCGCTGCCGGCCAGTGCGCGCACCGCGGTGTCGACCGACATCAACTGGGCCCGCATCGCGGCGTCGGGCTCGACGGCGGTCACCCGGTGCCCCAGGTCGAGCAGCCCACGTGCCAGGATGCCGGTCCCGGCACCCAGATCGACAAGTTGCGCGGGAGCGTCGATGCCGTCGAGCGCCCAGCGCAGTGCTGTCAGTGGATAGCGGGGACGGTAGCGGTCGTAGTCGGCGGCGGCGGTGCCGAAGGAGAGGGCCTGGGTGGGGTCGGTCATGACCGGCAGGCTATCCAGTAACGGCTGCCGGAGCGTTTGAGTACGCTCGGGGCTTGACCCCGCCCGAATTCTCCCGCTGAGGAAGCGTGCCGTGACCCAACAGAGCCCCGTGCCAGTCGACCCCGCCGACGACCTTCCCGAGCAGATGAAGGTCCGCCGGGAGAAGCGGGACCGGATGCTCGCCGACGGTGTGCAGCCCTACCCGGTCGGCTTCCCGCGCACCAGCACGCTGAGCCAGCTGCGCGAGCGATACGCGGAGCTGCCCACGGACACCGCCACCGGCGACCGGGTCTCCGTCACCGGCCGGGTGATCTTCGTGCGGAACACCGGCAAGCTCTGTTTCGCCACCCTGCGCGACGGCGATGGCACCGAACTCCAGGCCATGCTGTCGCTGGACCGGGTCGGCGCGGACCGGCTGGAGGCCTGGAAGCGGCTGGTCGATCTCGGTGACCACGTCGGTGTCACCGGCGAGGTGATCACCAGCCGCCGGGGTGAGTTGTCGGTGCTGGCCGAGCAGTGGGCGGTCACCGCCAAGGCGTTGCGCCCGCTGCCGGTGGCGCACAAGCCGCTCAGCGAGGAGGCCCGCGTCCGGCAGCGCTACGTCGACCTGGTCGTCCGACCGCAGGCGCGGCAGATGGTGCGTACCCGGGCGGCGGCGGTGCGCAGTCTGCGCGATTCGTTGCACGGCGAGGGTTACCTGGAGGTGGAAACCCCGATGTTGCAGTTGCTGCATGGGGGTGCGGCGGCCCGACCGTTCGTGACCCACAGCAATGCACTCAACACCGATCTGTACCTGCGAATCGCGCCGGAACTGTTTCTGAAGCGCGCCGTCGTCGGCGGCGTCGAGCGGGTCTTCGAGATCAACCGCAACTTCCGTAATGAGGGTATCGACTCTTCGCACTCGCCCGAGTTCGCCATGCTGGAGGCGTACGAGGCGTACGGCGACTACAACACGATGGCGGAGTTGACCCGCGATCTCGTCCAGCGGGCGGCGATCGCGGTCTCCGGATCGACGGTGGTCACCCACGCCGACGGTCGAGAGTTCGACCTCGGCGGCGAGTGGCGTTCGGTCACCCTCTTCGGCGTACTTTCCGAGGCGCTCGGCGAGGAGGTCACGGTGCACACCGACCAGGCGCGCCTGGTCGAGTACGCCGACAAGGTGGGCCTGGCCGTCGACCCGAAGTGGGGGCCGGGCAAGCTCGCCGAGGAACTGTTCGAGGAATTGGTCGTACCCGGTCTGGAGGCCCCCACCTTCGTGCGGGACTATCCGGAGGAGACCAGTCCGCTGACCCGCGCTCATCGCACCGAGCCGGGCCTGGCGGAGAAGTGGGACCTGTACGTGCTCGGTTTCGAGCTGGGCACCGCGTACTCCGAGCTGGTCGACCCGGTGGTGCAGCGGGAACGACTGTCGGCCCAGGCGCAGCTGGCCGCCCGGGGCGACGACGAGGCGATGCGACTGGACGAGGACTTTCTCCGGGCGATGGAGTACGGAATGCCGCCGGCCGGTGGCATGGGAATGGGAATCGACCGCCTCCTGATGGCGCTGACCGGCCTGGGAATTCGGGAAACCATCCTCTTCCCCTTGGTTCGCCCCGAGTAGTCGTACGAAAACTTACCGCCTCGTTACCGCATCCTATTGACGTGGCAAGCATCTGGCGGGTTATTGTGCTTGTGTAGTTGGCAGGATCAGCCCTGCTCGAAAGGAATGTGGCGTGGCCAAGCAGATCATTCACAAGCTGGTCGATGACCTGGACGGCGGGGACGCGGACGAGACCGTCAAGTTCGCGCTCGACGGTGTTCAGTACGAGATCGACCTGTCAGGTTCGAACGCAGAGAAATTGCGCGAGGTATTCGCCCCGTACATCGACCACGGCACCAAGGTCGGTCGCGGCGGTGTGGTCGTCGGTGGTCGGGCCGCCCGTGGCCGCGGTGGCGCCACCGCCGACCGTGAGCAGAACAAGGCCATCCGGGCGTGGGCCCGCAAGGCCGGCAAGGACATCTCGGACCGGGGCCGGATCCCCCAGGAGATCGTCGACGAGTACCACTCGAAGGCCGGTCACTGAGACCAGTCACCACGAGCGGCCACGACGCCGGCCCGGAGAAGCTCTCCGGGCCGGCGTCGGCGTCGGCGGGGCTATATTCGGGATGTATCGCGCGTTGTCCACAACCGGTGGATGTCTTGTCCACAACCTGTGGATGGCGCCGTGGCGGTGCCGTCCCCGGGGCGGGACCCCCCCCGTGCGGCGTTCCCGGGAGTCTCGGCCACCGGACCGAATTTCGCTCTGCGCGTACAGAGACCACGCCCGGAACACCCGTTGAGCGTGGAGGGTTGTGCAAAACGACGCGTACCGGGCCTACGACGCAGACACACGAGGTCAGCCGAGTCGGCTCGCGGCGATAGAGTAATGAGGCGCGGACGCCCGTCCCGGGCGCTCGCGTATCCGGCCCCGCCGAGAGTCTTGACCACCAAGATCGAGTGCGCACGGCACGTGAGGAGCACGAGGGCATGTTCGAGCGGTTCACCGACCGAGCGCGACGGGTTGTCGTCCTGGCCCAGGAAGAGGCCCGGATGCTCAACCACAACTACATCGGTACGGAGCACATCCTGTTGGGCCTGATCCATGAGGGTGAGGGCGTCGCGGCGAAGGCTCTGGAGAGCCTCGGCATCTCCCTGGAGGGCGTGCGCCAGCAGGTGGAGGAGATCATCGGTCAGGGTCAGCAGGCGCCGAGCGGGCATATTCCGTTTACGCCGCGGGCCAAGAAGGTGTTGGAGCTGTCGCTGCGGGAGGCGTTGCAGCTCGGCCACAATTACATCGGTACGGAGCACATCCTGCTCGGGCTGATCCGTGAGGGTGAGGGCGTCGCCGCCCAGGTGTTGGTCAAGCTCGGTGCGGACCTGAACCGGGTCCGTCAGCAGGTGATCCAGCTGCTCTCCGGCTATCAGGGCAAGGAGCCGGCCGCGGCGGGTGCCGCGCCGGGCGAGGCCGCGCCGTCGACGAGTCTGGTGCTGGATCAGTTCGGCCGGAACCTGACCCAGGCGGCCCGGGAGGGCAAGCTCGATCCGGTGATCGGGCGGGAGAAGGAGATCGAGCGGGTCATGCAGGTGCTGTCCCGCCGGACGAAGAACAACCCGGTGTTGATCGGCGAGCCTGGTGTGGGTAAGACCGCCGTGGTGGAGGGCCTGTCCCAGAAGATCATCAAGGGTGAGGTGCCGGAGACGCTGAAGGACAAGCAGCTCTACACGCTTGATCTGGGCGCGCTGGTGGCGGGTTCCCGTTATCGGGGTGATTTCGAGGAGCGTCTGAAGAAGGTGCTCAAGGAGATCCGCACCCGGGGCGACATCATCCTGTTCATCGACGAGATCCACACCCTGGTCGGTGCGGGTGCCGCGGAGGGCGCGATCGACGCGGCGAGCATTTTGAAGCCGATGCTGGCCCGGGGTGAGTTGCAGACGATCGGCGCGACGACGCTGGATGAGTACCGCAAGCATCTGGAGAAGGACGCCGCGTTGGAGCGGCGTTTCCAGCCGATCCAGGTCGGTGAGCCGTCGCTGGCGCACACCATCGAGATCCTCAAGGGTCTGCGGGACCGGTACGAGGCGCACCACCGGGTGAGCATCACCGACGCGGCGTTGGTGGCTGCGGCGACGCTGGCCGATCGGTACATCTCCGACCGGTTCCTGCCGGACAAGGCGATCGACCTCATCGACGAGGCCGGTGCCCGGATGCGGATCCGTCGGATGACCGCGCCGCCAGACCTGCGGGACTTCGATGAGCGGATCGCGCAGGTGCGTCGGGACAAGGAGTCCGCGATCGACGCGCAGGACTTCGAGCGCGCCGCGCAGTTGCGCGACAGCGAGAAGCAGCTGCTGGGTCAGAAGGCGCAGCGGGAGAAGGAGTGGAAGGCCGGTGACCTGGACGTCGTCTCGGAGGTCGACGATGAGCAGATCGCCGAGGTGTTGGGTAACTGGACGGGTATCCCGGTCTACAAGTTGACCGAGGAGGAGACCTCACGCCTGCTGCGTATGGAGGACGAGCTGCACAAGCGCGTCATCGGCCAGGAGGACGCGGTCAAGGCGGTGTCGAAGGCGATCCGGCGTACCCGCGCCGGCCTGAAGGACCCCAAGCGCCCGTCGGGCTCGTTCATCTTCGCCGGCCCGTCCGGGGTGGGTAAGACCGAGCTGTCCAAGGCGCTCGCGGAGTTCCTGTTCGGGTCCGAGGACGCGTTGATCCAGCTGGACATGTCGGAGTTCCACGACCGGTACACGGTGTCGCGGCTGGTGGGTGCCCCTCCCGGCTACGTCGGTTACGACGAGGGTGGGCAGCTGACCGAGAAGGTGCGTCGTCGGCCGTTCAGTGTGGTGCTGTTCGACGAGATCGAGAAGGCCCACCCGGATGTGTTCAACACGCTGCTGCAAATTTTGGAGGACGGTCGGCTCACCGATGGTCAGGGCCGGATCGTGGACTTCAAGAACACGGTCATCATCCTGACCACCAACCTCGGCACCCGCGACGTCGCCAAGGCCGTGTCGCTGGGTTTCCAGGCGTCGGAGGACTCCGAGTCGAACTACGACCGGATGAAGCAGAAGGTCAACGACGAGCTCAAGCAGCACTTCCGGCCCGAGTTCCTGAACCGTATCGATGACACCATCGTCTTCCACCAGCTGCGCGAGTCGGAGATCCTCTCGATCGTCGACATCATGATCCGGCGGATCGAGACCCAGCTGCGGAACAAGGACATGGGTCTGGAACTGACCGACAACGCCAAGAAGTACCTGGCGAAGAAGGGCTTCGACCCGGTGCTCGGCGCCCGTCCCCTGCGTCGCACGATCCAACGCGACATTGAGGACAACCTGTCCGAACGAATCCTGTTCAACGAACTCACCCCCGGCCAGATCGTGGTCGTCGACTGCGAAGGCGACCCCGACGACATCGACAAGTCAAAGCTCGTCTTCAAGGGCTCCGACCGCCCGGTGGAGGTGCCGGACGCCGTGCCGGCCGACCTCGGCGGCAGGACGGCTCCAGCAGGCGCTGACGAGTAAGGTCGTCAGCCGAAGCAACGGCGGCCCGGTGGTGAATGCCACCGGGCCGCCGCCGTCTGTGGGGTCGGGGCGTGAGCGAGCCACCTATAGCCAGGTGGCCGATTTGTGGTGAATTGTCGTGACGGTGGTCACGGTTTGCCGGGGCATGGACCGGTCCGGAGAGCCGTTGTACCGGGAGTAACCGCGATGCCCGGTCGGCCAGCCCGCAAATGATCGGGCACCGAGGTCGTCGCAGACCTGGAGCAGGCGCGCCCGTGCCGCTTCCATCCGACGCGGTATCGCATCCTCCCATCTCCTGGTGTGGTGTCGATCCCCCGAGACGGAAGGCAACGATCATGACTAGTCCGATCCGCAAGGCTGCCCTGACCGCCGCCGGTGCCGTCTGTGCCGGTGGGATGATCGCCGGCCCGGTGGGCGCGGCCGCTGCCCCGCCGAGTTCCGACCCGCTGGCCGCCGCGACCGAGCGGGGACACGGCAAAGGTGAGCGGCAGTTGAAGCTGCGCTACGAGGCCCAGCCGAATTTCTATTACTGCGGCCCGGCTGCGGTGCGCAACACCCTGAGCATCCTGAACAAGGACGTCTCGCAGGACGACCTGGCCCGCGAGATGGGCACCACCGAGCAGGGCACCGACTCGGCCTTCCTGATCACCGAGGCCCTCAATCGGAAGGCCGGCATGGACGTCTACCGCACGGTGGAGATCCCCGGTCAGGCCGCCGGACGGGCGGAGACCGACCGGCTGCGGAAAGACGTCGTCCGCGCCGTCGACAACGGCCGGGGCGTGGTGGCCAACGTCGTGGGCACCGCAACCGACCTTCACGGGGGCAGCCACACCTTCGATGGCGGGCATTACATCGCGGTGACCGGCTACCGCGACGGTGGCGACCAGATGAAGGTCGCTGACTCGGCCAACGCCACCCGAGCCGAGTACTGGATCAGCACCGACGCGCTGGCCGACTGGATCGCCAGCCGTGGCTATTCCGCCTGATCCACCCGCCAGAGATCGAATGCTGAGGGCCGGTCCCGTTCGGGGCCGGCCCTCAGCCGGCCGCCGTTGGTCGCGGCCCGTCGACGGTGACCGGTACTCAGCCAGGCACCGGTGTCGGCGGGCCGTCGCCGATCAACCGGAACGATGCCTCACCGACCGGCTCCACCAGACCGTCGTCGACCAGTCCGGCGAGGGCCCGGGCCCGCTGCACGTCGTCCGTCCACACCTGGTCCAGGCGTTGGTGCGGCACCGGGCCGGTGGCCTCCCGTAGCACTCCGAGCAGCAGGCCGCGTACCTGGCGGTCGGTGCCCGCGTACCGCTGGGGGCGGCGGGTCGGACCGGCTGGAGCGGGGCGTCCCGAGGCCCGCCAGGCGCAGGTCGACTCGACCGGGCACGCCTCGCAACGGGGCGACCGGGCGGTGCAGACGATCGCCCCCAATTCCATGATGGCGGCGCTGGCCAGGGCCGCCGCGGCTGGTTCGGTGGGCAGCAGTTCCTCGGTGGCGACCAGATCGGCGGGGCGGGTGGTCGGGCCGGCATCCGGTTCTCCGGCCACCGCCCGACAGACCACCCGACGTACGTTCGTGTCGACCACCGGGTGACGCTGGCCGTACGCGAAGGCGGCGACCGCCCGGGCGGTGTACGTGCCGACCCCGGGCAGGGCGAGCAGTTGCTCCAGCCGGTCCGGCACCGCACCGCCGTGCCGTTCCACGACGGCGACCGCGCACTCGTACAGCCGGACCGCCCGGCGCGGATAGCCCAGCCGCCCCCACATGCGGATCGCCTCGGCGGGGCTGGACCCGGCCAGGGCGGCCGGCGTCGGCCAGCGCTCCAACCACGCCTGCCAGGCGGGCAGCACCCGGACGACCGGCGTCTGCTGGAGCATGACCTCGCTGACCAGGATCGCCCAGGGGCTCGTCGCGGGCTGGCGCCAAGGAAGGTTCCGGGCGTGCTGCTCGTACCACCGGCTGACCCGGCCGGCGAATGTGGGTTCTGTCATCGCGTCGCTGATGATGTCACGCGCGCCGTTCCCGTCGTTCGGACGGTCGGGCGGGCCGACAGCGACGGCGCGCGACGGTCGGGCAGAATGCCCGGATGAACGAGCTTGCGATCACCGTCATCGGCCGGGACCGGCCCGGCATCGTGGCTGACGTCGCCGAGGTGCTCGCCCGGCTCGGCGCCAACCTCACCGACAGCACAATGACCCGTCTGCGGGGACACTTCGCGATGACCCTGATCTGCGTCGGTCCGGCCGCCGCCGAGGTCGAGACCGCGCTGGTGCCGCTGGCCGCCGACGGTCAACTACTGGCGACGGTACGGACGGTGACGCCCGACGGTGAGACAGCGCCGTCCGGCGAGCCGTACGTGATGGCGGTGCACGGTGCCGACCGAATGGGCATCGTGGCCGCGATGACCCGGGTGCTGGCCGAGGCCGGCGGCAACGTCACCGACCTGAGTACCCGCCTGGTGGGGACGCTCTACGTGGTGGTGGCCGAGGTGGAACTGCCCACCGGCACCGCCGACGCGCTCGGCGGCCGGCTGGCGGAGGCAGCCGCCGGTCTCGGCGTCGAGGTGACCCTCCGGCCCGCCGAACCGGATGTGCTGTGAGCGGCGCGCCGGACGTGTCGAAGTCGGACCCGCAGGCCGACGCGTACGTGGGTCTCGGTGACTGGGGCCCCGAGACGCTGGGCACCGGCCGGGTGATCCCGGTGGTCTCCGCCCCGGACCCGGTGCTCAGCCGGCCGGGCGGGGAGGTCGATCCGACCGCCGAGGAGATCGTGCGGCTGGCCGCCGACCTGATCGCCACCATGCGGGTGTCCCCCGGCTGTGTGGGCCTGGCCGCTCCGCAGGTCGGGGTGAGCGCCCAGATCTTCGCGGTGAACGTCACCGGGCATCCCAAGACCGTCACCGGGCACGGCGTCTTCGTGCTGTGCAACGCCCGGGTCGTCGAGGCCACCCGGTGGAAGGCAGGTCGGGAAGGGTGCATGTCGGTGCCGGACCTGACCGGTGACGTGAAGCGCGCGAGCCGGCTGGTGGTGGAGGGGGCGCTGCCCGGCAGCGGTGAGACCGTACGCCTGGTGACGGACGGTTTCGAGGCGCGTGCCCTGCAACACGAGATCGACCACTGCGCTGGGCTGCTCTTTCTGGACCGGGTGGCCGGCGCGCATGCGATCTACCAGCGGCAGGTCTACCTCTGATTCGACCCGCACGGTCGCACTGAGTGACCGTCGTCGGGCGTACCGTCGTGAATGGAGGGTCGGAGCCGATGGGACGGGGGAGTCACGGCGCGTCGCTGCCGTCCGCCGCACGCGCCGCCGCTACGGTGGGGACATCATGCGTCTGACGGTCGGCCCCCTGCCTCCCACCGTGTACTGGCGGCGTCGCGCCGTCGTGCTCGGTGCGGTGCTGCTCTTTATGATTGTCCTGTTCTATTCGTGTAACGCGCCCACCGGGGGCAACGACGCGACCGGCGACGGCCAGCCCGACTCGGGCGTGGCGACCGGCACGCCGAATCCGACCGGTTCGGTGCTGACGCCACAGACGGGCTCGCCGCCGTCCGGTGATGCCGGGGCCGACCCCGCTGATCCAGGGGACGGGGCCGACCCGTCCGCCCCCGGAAACGAGCCGAGCCTCAGCAACGACCCGCCAGCGGTCGATCCGGTCGCGGACGAGGGCAACTGCGCGGACACCGAACTCTCGGTGACCGCTGCGGCGCTGCCGACGCAGGCCGCCTCGGGCGCCCACGTCGACCTGAACCTGAAGGTCCGTAACAGGTCCGACCGGACGTGCAGCCGGGACGTCGGCGCGACGGCCCAGGAGTTGTACATCAAGGCCGGTGCCGAGGTGGTCTGGTCCTCGGACACCTGTGGCACGGGCGCCGGTTCGGACGTGCAGTCCTTCACTCCCGGCTTCGAACGTTCCTACCAGGTCAACTGGAACGGCAGGGACAGCAGCCGGTGCGCCGACGGCGTGGCGAACGGACCGGCCGTGCCCGCCGGGACGTACGGGGTCTTCGCCCGGGTGGGCACCAAGCTGAGTCAGCCCGCGAAGCTGGTCCTCAGGTAGGTCGGCGCCCGGGCCGCTCGGCCGGGCCTCGGCTCAGTGCGACGCGCGCCTCAGACGTAGCGTTCCAGGATGGACGCCTCGGCCAGCCGCGACAGCCCCTCGCGTACGCCCCGGGCCCGGGCGTCACCGACGCCGTCGACCGCCTGCAGATCCTCCACCGTGGCACCGAGCAGCCGTTGCAGGCTTCCGAAGTGAACCACCAGCCGGTCGACCACGGCCACCGGTAGTCGGGGCACCTTGGCCAGCAGTCGGAAGCCGCGCGGGCTGACCGCCGCGTCCAGCGCGTCCGAGGCGGCCGGGTAACCGATCGCCTTGGCGACCGAGACCAGATCGATCAGCTCGGTGGCGCTGAGCAGATCCAGTTCGACCAGCGCCTCGTCCAGGGTCCGGGACTTGCGGCCGGTGGGCAGGTAGTCCCGAATGACCAGGGTACGGTCGGCGTCGACGCCGGCCATCAACTCGTCCAGCTGAAGGGCGAGCAACCGCCCGTCGGTGCCCAGCTCGACCACGTAGCCGGCGATCTCGTCGGCGATCCGGCGGACCATCTCCAGCCGCTGCACCACGGCCACCGCGTCGCGCACGGTGACCAGGTCTTCGATCTCCAGGGCGGACAGGGTGCCGGAGACCTCGTCGAGGCGGAGTTTGTATCGCTCCAAGGTGGCCAGCGCCTGGTTCGCGCGGGAGAGGATTGCCGCCGAGTCGTCAAGCACATGTCGCTGACCGTTGACGTAGAGGCTGATGATGCGCATGGACTGGCTGACCGAGATGACCGGGTAGCCGGTCTGCCGGGCGACCCGCTCCGCGGTGCGGTGCCGGGTGCCGGACTCCTCGGTCGGGATGGTCGGATCGGGCATCAGGTGGACCGCCGCCCGGACGATCCGGGTGCCGTCGCTGGAGAGCACGACTGCGCCGTCCATCTTGCACAGCTCCCGGACCCGGGTCGCGGAGAACTCGACGTCCAGCGGAAAGCCACCCGTGCAGAGCCCTTCGACCACCTTGTCGTAGCCCAGGACGATCAGCGCGCCCGTCCGACCCCGCAGGATCCGCTCCAACCCGTCACGGAGTGCGGTGCCCGGTGCCATCAGGGCAAGGTTGGCGCGCAGCGGGTCGCCGACGACGCCGCCCCCGGTGACGCTCACGCTGATGGGGCGGGCGGGCGAGCCCACGGCAGCGGTGCGGGCATGGGGCGTCGCGCCGGCTGGCTTGGTGGTATCGCGGTCGATCGGCACGGGCACAGTCTACGGACTGCCGTGCGGTGGGTGCTCTCGCGGTTACTGTGATGTGTCACGATTCGGCCCGCCCTGCCCGACCCGACCGGTGGACGATTCACTCCGCCGACGCCCGCGCGGCGGCCTGCAACGCCGAGCGGACATCGGTGACCTCGATCACGCGCATCTGTTCCGGACCGGCACCGGTGCTGGTGGGCCCGCAGCCGGGCGGCACGAGGGCCAGCCGGAAGCCGAGCCGGGCGGCCTCGGCCAGGCGGCGCGGCACCGCACCCACCCGGCGTACCTCGCCGGTGAGGCCGACCTCGCCGATCGCCACCAGGTGTGGTGCGATCGCCAGGTTCAGCCCTCCGGAAGCGACGGCGAGGGCGACCGCGAGGTCGGCCGCCGGCTCCACCACCCGGATGCCGCCGACGGTGGCCGCGAACACCTCCCGGTCGTGCAGGGTGAGCCGCTCGGTACGGCGCTGGAGCACCGCCAGCACCATCGCCAGCCGGGCGGAGTCCAGCCCGGAGACGGTACGCCGGGGCGAGCCGGCCACGGTGGCGCCGATCAGCGCCTGCACCTCGGTGAGCAGTGCTCGCCGCCCCTCCATCGCCACCGTCACGCAGGTGCCCGGGACCGGCTCGGAGTAACGGGTCAGGAACAGCCCGGAGGGGTCGGCGAGGCTGCTGATGCCGCCCTCGTGCATCTCGAAGCAGCCGACCTCGTCGGCGGCGCCGAACCGGTTCTTGACCCCACGCACCATCCGCAGCGACGAGTGCTTGTCGCCTTCGAAATGCAGCACCACATCGACCAGGTGCTCAAGCACCCGCGGGCCGGCGACCTGGCCGTCCTTGGTCACGTGCCCGACCAGCACGGTGGCGACCCCGCGTTCCTTGGCGACCGCGACCAGGGCGGCGGTGACCGCCCGGACCTGGGTCACCCCGCCGGGTACGCCCTCGGTGCCGGTGGTGGAGATGGTCTGCACCGAGTCGAGCACGAGCAGGCCGGGCTTGACCGCGTCCAGATGACCCAGCACCGCCGCGAGGTCGCTCTCGGCGGCCAGAAAGAGCTGGTCGTGCAGGGCACCCATGCGCTCCGCCCGCAGCCGCACCTGGCTCACCGACTCCTCACCGCTGACCACCAACGACGGACTGCCCGCGCCGGCGGCCCACTGCTGGGCGACGTCGAGCAGCAGAGTCGACTTGCCCACCCCCGGCTCACCGGCGAGCAGCACCACCGCACCGGGGACCAGGCCGCCGCCGAGGACGCGGTCCAACTCGCCGACCCCGGTGGGTCGGGCCCGGGCCGGTGCCGCGCTGATGGTGGCGATGGGCCGGGCCGGCTCGGCGGGCATCCGGGAACTCACCACCCGACCCGAGACGGTCGGACCGGTGATCGTGCATTCGACCACGGAGCCCCATTCGCCGCACTCGGGACAGCGGCCCACCCACTTCGGTGGCTGATGCCCGCAGGCGTCGCACTCGTACGCGGGCCGAGGCTCGCGAGTGGCGGCGCGGCCGCGCGAGCCGGTGCCCGCCCGGGACGGGGTCGATCGGGAGATGCTCACCCGACCGACGCTAACCCCCGGGTACGACGACGGCACCGTCGGCATGGCCGCACCACGCCTACGGTGCCGTCGGGACGTACCTGGACCGGCTCGGTCGGCGCGGCCGGTCCGCCGTGCTCAGTGGCCGCCTTCGCCCTCGTACTCGGTGTGCCGCTCGATGATCGGTGACGGCTGCGGCAGCGGCGTGAGCGGCACGGCGATCGGCGCCGGGCTGGTGACCGTCTCGCCGCCGAAGTCGAAGGTCAGCGTGACGGTCTGGCCGGGGAGCCGGGTCTCGTTCAGCCCGAGCAGCTGAAGCACCTGCTCACCCTCGGTGTTCAGCTGCACGTGGCTCAGCGGAGGAATTTCGATCCGCGCCGGGCCGGATGACGTGGGTGACTCGGTGGGGCTGGGTGACGGGGAGTTGTCCGGCGAGGGAGGGTTGTCCGGCGAGGGGGAACCCTCGGGAGACTGCTCCGAGGTGGGGGAGGTGGTCGGCGACGGCGAGCCGGTGGGTGACGGGCTGGTCGCGGCGGCGACCGTGGTGAGCACCACCTCGCGGGCGTCCGACGAGGTGACCGTCACCGTGACCGGATCCGGCGAGTCGTTGTGGAGGACGACATTGAGCAGGGCGTCGTCGCCGGCCTGATAGCCCTCGACACCAGGGTAGGCCAGCGCGGCTGCGCGTACGGCGTACCGCCCGTCGCCGGTCTGGAGGTTGACGCCCTGGATCGATGGCACCTTGCTGGCCGTCTCGGAGATCTGGCCGGCGCCGCATCCGGACAGCAGCAGCCCGGCTGCCGCCGCGATCCCGGGCAGCAGCACGGCAGCACGCCGGGAACCCCTGAACGAGCGCCTCACGTCGGTCCTCCTCGTCACGATCACACCCGGCTTACCCGCCGGAACCGCTGGCCATGCCCGCGCATACCGGGCTCCAGGGTAGTTGGAGCTGATCGTGGCCCGCACGCCGACCCGGTGCGGCCAGTCGTCTGGGTGGAACTCAGACCAACCGGCCGTTCGTGACCAGCAGTACGACGTCGATCAGGGCGACCAGCAGCACCGCCCGGAAGGCGGCCACCGGCCGGGCGCCTGCGTGCTCGCCGGTCCGGCCCACGTACCAGGCCACGATGAAGATCACAACGGTGGCGCCGACCGCCGCGAGGCCCACGCCCGTCGGCGGCCCGGGCGGCCCGAGCACCAGCGTGACGGTCGCCGCGATCAGCAGCCCGACGGCGGCCGCCCGACTGCCCGTGGCGCCGAGCCGGTGCGGCAGTCCACGGACCCCGGTCCGGGCGTCGTCGGCGAAGTCGGGCAGCACGTTGGCGAAATGGGCGCCCGCGCCGAGCAGCGCCGCCGCGACCACCAGCCAGGCCGGGGGCGGCGGGGCGTCGGGCAGTGCCAGCACCACGAAGGCGGGCAGGGCGCCGAAGGAGATCGCGTACGGCAGCACCGAGATCGGGGTGGACTTCAGCGGCCAGTCGTAAAGCAGCGCCGAGACCAGAGCGATGGTGGCACAGATCGCCGCCGTCGGGTTGGTGGTCAGGGCCAGCGCGACTGTCGCGGTGGCGGCCACGGCGGCGGCCACCGCGACGGTACGCCGGCTCAGCGCGCCGGAGGCCAACGGCTTGTCGGTACGCCCGACCGCGGCATCGCGGTCCACGTCGAGCAGGTCGTTGGTCCACCCGACGGTGAACTGGCTGGCAGCCACGGTGAGCACCACCGCGACGACGCCGCCGGGTGGGTGCCCAACACCGGCGGCGAGCAGACCAGCCACTGTGGTGACCGCCGCGGTCGGCTCCGGATGGCTCGCTCTGACCAGCCCTAACACCGTCGACGACATAACGGTAGTCTGGTCGTTACCGGGGAGTCGTGTCACGCTCGTTGCTATGCGTGACGCCGGCCGCGTGCTGCCCCGCAACGATCCGCGCCAGTACGACGACCTGGCGGCCGAGTGGTGGCGGCCAGACGGCGTCTTCGCCATGCTGCACTGGCTGGCCCGGGCGCGGGCCGCGCTGGTGCCCCCGGCGGCGCGAACGGGTGCGCTCCTGGTCGACCTGGGCTGCGGGGCGGGGCTGCTCGCCCCACACCTGGCCGGGAAGGGCTACCGACACGTCGGGGTGGACCTCACCCCCTCCGCACTGGCGCAGGCGGCGGCGCACGGCGTGACGGCGGTCAACGGCGACGCCACGGCGGTACCGCTGGCGGACGGCTGCGCCGATGTGGTCGCCGCCGGCGAGTTGCTGGAGCACGTCCCGGACTGGCGGGCGGCGGTGGCCGAGGCGTGTCGCCTGCTGCGGCCCGGCGGCCTGCTGGTGCTGGACACCCTCAACGACACCGCGCTGGCCCGGCTGGTCGCCGTCCGAATCGCCGAACGTCTGCCCACCGTGCCGCGTGGCATCCACGATCCGCAGTTGTTCGTGGACGATCGCGAACTGGTCGCCGAGTGCGCCCGACACGGCATCGACCTGCGGGTCCGTGGTCTCCGGCCGGCGGTGCCGGGGTTGCTGCGGTGGCTGCTCCGGCAGGCGACGGGTGCCGCGACGCCGGCCGGTCAGGCACCGCGCATCGTGCCGACCGGGTCGAGGGCGGTGCTCTATCAGGGCCACGGGCTGCGCGACGGATAGCTGATCCAGGTGAGGTAGGGCGATGGCCGAAGAGGGGGTTCCACCCATGACCGAGCGCAGTGGAGTGGCGGTGGCCCGACGGCTGGCGCCCCGGCTGGCGGCGCGGGCCGCCACACACGACCGGGACGGCTCGTTTCCCGTCGACGACTTCACCGACCTGCGCGAGGCGGGACTGTTCGGGCTGATGGTCCCCGCCGAACTGGGTGGCGCCGGCGCCAGCTTCGCGGCGTACGCGGCCGTCGCCACCGAACTGGCCCGGGGCAACGGTGCCACCGCGCTGGTGTTCAACATGCACGCCTCGGTCACCGGGGCACTCGGTGCGGTCACCGAGGAACTGGCCGAGGCGCTCGGCGTACCGGCGGAGGCGCTGGCCGCCCGCGACCGCCTGCTGCGGGCGGCGGCCGACGGGGCGTGGTACGCGGTCGCGATGAGCGAGCGCGGCGCGGGTGCCCGGCTGTCCCAGCTCGCCACGGTCTACGAGCCGGTCGACGGCGGCTGGCGGATCAAGGGCAGCAAGACCTTCTGCTCCGGTGCCGGTCATGCCGACGGCTACCTGGTGGCGGCCCGCAGCGCCGCCGACCCGTCGGTGGTCTCGCAGTTTCTGGTTCCGGCCGGGGAGGGTCTCACCGTCGAGCCGACCTGGGACGCCCTCGGCATGCGCGCCACCGCCTCGCACGACCTGCACCTCGATGTGACCGTCGACAGCGACCGGCTGCTCGGCGGGGTCGAAGGGCTGGCCCTGGTGGTGGCCCAGCTCATGCCGCACTGGCTGGTGGCCAGCTACGCGGCCGTCTACGTGGGGGTGGCCCGGGCGGCGATCGACGCGGCCGGGGAACATCTCAACGCCCGCAACCTCGCCGGGCTGCCGGCGGTACGCGCCCGCCTGGGTCGCGCCGACGCGGCCGTGGCGGCGGCGGAGCTGGTGGTCGCCGAGGCGGCTCGGCGGGTGGACGAGGCACCGGGCGACGCGGAGACCAACCGGTGGGTGTGGCGGGCCAAGTTGCTGGCCGGCACCACTGCGGCGGACGTGGCCGCGTCCATGCTGGAGGCGGCCGGCACCTCCGCCACCCGGCGGGGTCATCCGCTGGAACGCCTGTACCGCGACGCCCGCTGCGGGTCGCTGCATCCGGCCACCTCCGACGTCTGCGCCGACTGGCTCGGCATCGCCACACTCGGCGGTGACCCGGACCGTGACGGATCGATGCCTCGTTGGTGACCGTGAGGAGCGGGCTGCGGGCCACGCAGCCGCGAACGGGGACAGGGCCCGGAAGTGCGAGGAGTCAGCGTGCGAGAGGAAGGTGGGACCGTGTCCGTACCGGTGATCGCGGGCCTGGGCACGGCCCATCCGCCCTCGGCTGACCAGCAGGAGTTGTGGGAGAACTTCTTCTCCCGGCACTTCTCCGGCTCCACCCGCGCGTTGGCCGAGCGGATCTTCGCGCACTCGGGAGTGACCCGGCGGCAGGCAGCGGTCAATCCGTTGCTTGAGGACGTCTCCGACTGGCCGACCGAGCGGCGGATGCTCCGTTACCAGGTCGAGGCGTTGCCGCTGGGTAAGGAGGCGGTAGGCCGGGCGTTGACCGCCGCCGGGCTGGACGCCCGTGACGTCGGCCTCTTCGTGGTGTGCTCGTGCACCGGGTACGCCACTCCGGGGCTGGACATCCTGCTCGCCCGGGATCTGGGCATGGCCGTGACGACCCAGCGCATGTTCGTCGGTCACATGGGCTGCTATGCGGCGCTGCCGGGGTTGGGTGCGGTGGGTGACTTCGTCACCGCGCGGGGGCGCCCCGCGCTGCTGCTCTGCGCCGAGCTGACCAGCCTGCACCTGCAGCCCTCCTCGGCACGGATGGACACCCAGCAGATCGTCTCCCACGCGCTCTTCTCCGATGCCGCCGTCGCCGCGGCGGTCGTTCCCGGTGGGCGGGGCTACGCCGTACGCGAGGTCGCCTCGGTGAGCGACACCTCCACCGCCGATCACATGACCTGGGAGGTGACCGACACCGGTTTCCGGATGGGCCTCTCGCCGAAGGTGCCGAAGGTGCTGTCGGCGCACGTCCGAGGGCTGGTGGACGAGGTGCTGGCTCGGCACGGTACCCGCCGGTCGGAGGTGGATGGCTGGGCCGTGCACCCGGGCGGCCCACGCATTCTCAACGTGGTGGAGCGTGAGTTGGAGCTGGCGCCGATAGCGTTGGCGGCGTCCCGGGAGACGCTCAACGAGCACGGCAACTGTTCCTCGCCGACGGTGTTGTTGATCCTCGACCGTCTGTTCCGGTCGGCGCCGGCACCGCGCCGGGTGGTGATGCTGGCCTTCGGCCCCGGGTTGACCCTCTACGCCGCTCTGCTGGAACGAAGCGCCTGAGCGTTCAACAGAGCTACCCTTCAGGCATGGACGTCGATGCCATCCATCGGCTACGCGGGGCTTTGCTGGCCGCCGCCGCGGTGGCGGCGCTGACCCTCGGTGGCTGGTGGTGGCGGGTAGCGGCACCGGAGGCGCAGACCGGCGTGGGCCTCGCGCCGGGCGGGTCGTCGGCCGGCACGTACCGGCGGGAGAACTCGGTCCCCGCTGGCACGGTGTCCGAGCCTCCGCATGCCACCTCCCCCATCCTGGTCGACCCGCGCACCGGCGCAGTGGTCGGGGCGGACGACGGGCCGGCGGAGCGCCCGACGGGTTCCGCCGCGTCGAGCGGCTGGTGGGCGGGCGGGACCGAGCTGGTCTGGACCGAGTCGGCGAGGCTCGGCTCCGGTGCGGCGGTCATCCGGCAGACCCGGATGGAGCGGGGCGAGCGGCACCTGTTGCGCCTGCGTTGCACCGGTCCGGGTGAGTTGCTGGTAGCCGTCAGCGGCGCCCGGTCGGCGGCCCCGATGACGGTGGGCTGCGACGGCGGGCAGGTCCTGATGGACCTCACCGGCACCGGCGCCGCGGCGCGGCTGTCGTTCTCGCCAGCCGGGTCGGAGCCGGTCCAGATCGAGGCTCGGTTGATCGCCTTGAGCTGAGCGCACCCGGTCGTCTGCGTACGGGGCGGGTCAATCGGCCAGCCGGGACAGTTCGGCGTGGTGGTCGGCGATCGAGGTGACCTCGGGTACCACCAGCGTGATCCTGCCGGTGCGGTCGGCGAGCAGTGCGGTCACGCCGTCCTGGCTGGCCGGCAGGTCCACGAAGGTACGCAGGCCGCCGGCCGGGTCGGCGAGCGAGCGCACCCCCGGTGGCGCTGCCCGGGGCCCGGCGGCGGCCACGCTGACCACGGTCACCCCGGCCGGTGCCGCCATCGCTGCCTCGGCCACCTGCTCCCGGCAGGCACATCCGTCCACCAGTAGCACCACCACCGGCAGCAGCCCACGCAGCGGCACCGGTGCCTGCCCGCCGTCGACCAGGTCGAGCGCGGGCAGGGGGCGACCGGTCAGTTGCGCCGGTGCCGGGTCGGGCGTGGCGGTGTCCGGTCCGGTGCGGCTGGTCCTGGGCCAGGTGACGGCGGCCAGACCGGCGAGGGCGGTCAGGACCGCGACGATCAGCACGATCACCGGTGCGGCGGGCGGACGCCATCGGCGCTGGTCCGCCGCTGCCCGGCGCAGCTCGCGACGGACCTGTTCAGCCTCGTCGGCCAGGGCCGCTATGTCGTCCGGGACGATTACCCGGCCCCATTCCGGCGGCAGGTCGGGCAGCCCGGGACCATCGGCGTCAGCCTTGCCCATTACGACCCCCTGGAACCTCACGGGTGTGGACGCGGCACCTCTCCAGCGTCCCGCACCGGGCCGAGTACCGCTACCGCTGCCCGCGTCGGACTGCGGCGGGATACCATGGAATAGGTGCGTAGCCCTTGATCTCCAGCGGGTGTGTCGCAGGGCCTCGGCGCTTGTCCTCCCGGATCTCCACGTCCATGGCAGTGGTGTCCGGGGGTCATCCCAAGGTTACGCAACGTGTCCGAATCATCGTCTGAATGGTCTGTCAAGCCGAAGAAATACCTCTCACAGGTCCCCTGAGCTGCGCCAACGGTCAGGACAGCGGTGAGACATCGGTGCCTGAGCGTGTTACCCTAGACACAGCGAAAGGGGTTTCGAACCTATGGTTTTCAGTGTCGGCGAGACCGTTGTTTACCCCCACCACGGGGCCGCACTCATCGAGGCAATCGAGACTCGGGTCATCAAGGGCGAGCCCAAGCAGTACCTCGTCCTGAGGGTCGCGCAGGGTGACCTGACGGTCCGGGTGCCGGCCGAGAACGCCGAGATCGTGGGTGTGCGCGAGGTGGTTGGCGAAGAGGGCCTCGGCAAGGTCTTCGACGTTCTCCGGGCTCCGCACACCGAGGAGCCGACCAACTGGTCGCGGCGTTACAAGGCGAATTTGGAGAAGCTGGCTTCCGGCAACCCGCTGAAGGTGGCCGAGGTCGTTCGTGACCTGTGGCGTCGCGAGCGGGAGCGGGGGCTGTCCGCGGGCGAGAAGCGCATGCTCGCCAAGGCTCGCGACATCCTGGTCGGCGAGGTCGCGCTGGCCGAGAAGAGCACCAAGGACGAGGCGGAGACGCTGCTCGACAAGGTGCTGACGGAGGCCTAGTCCGCACTGCATCGTCGTACCCGAATCGTAGCGAACAATCCGTCGAGGACCGCGACGTGACCGCGCAGCTCAATCCGCGCGGTGACGTCGCGGTCCTCGTGCCTGCGGCCGGTGCCGGCGTACGCCTCGGGCCCGGTCGCCCGAAGGCACTTCGGCTGCTGGCCGGTGAGCCGCTGCTGGTGCACGCGGTCCGTCGGCTGGCCGAAGCCCCCTCGGTGCACAGCATCGTGGTGGCCGCTCCGGTCGCCGAGGTGGCGGCCGTGGGTGAGCTGCTCGCACCGATCGCCCCGGTGGTCGTGGTCCCCGGTGGTGCGGAACGACAGGCGTCGGTGGCCGCCGCGCTCGCCGCGGTCCCCGCCGGTCCCGAGATCGTCCTGGTGCACGACGCGGCTCGCGCACTCACCCCGCCCGCGCTCGTGGAATCGGTGGCCATGGCGGTCCGGGCGGGCCATGACGCGGTGATCCCGGTGCTGCCGGTCGTCGACACGATCAAGGAGGTCGACGCGGACGAGAAGGTGCTCGGCACCGTCGACCGGGCCGCGTTGCGCGCCGTGCAGACCCCGCAGGGATTCCGCCGAACGGTGCTGGCCGCCGCCCACGCCGCTGCCGCCGACGCCCTCACCGACGACGCCGGGCTGGTGGAGAAGCAGGGGGTGCTGGTGCACTGCGTGCCCGGTTCGGAGCACGCTCTGAAGATCACCAGGCCGTTCGACCTGGCGCTGGCCGAGCATCTGCTGGCGACCGGACGGTAGCGCGTACCCTCGGATCATGATCGTTCCTCGGGTGGCCATCGGGACCGACGTGCACGCCTTCGAGCCCGGTCGACCCTGCTGGGTGGCCGGTCTGTACTGGCCGGAGCAGGACGGCCTGGCCGGGCACTCGGATGCGGACGTGGCCGCCCACGCCGCCTGCAACGCGCTGCTCTCCGCCGCCGGTCTCGGTGACCTCGGCGCCAACTTCGGGGTGGGACAGCCAGAGTGGGCCGGGGCCAGCGGGGTGGCGTTGCTCGTCGAGACGGCCCGCCGGGTACGCGCCACCGGGTTCGCCATCGGCAACGTGTCCGTGCAGGTGGTTGGGCTCCGGCCGAAGATCGGCCCACGTCGGGACGAGGCTCAGCGGGTGCTGTCGGAGGCCGTCGGGGCGCCGGTCACCGTCTCCGCCGCCACCACCGACGGCCTGGGCTTCACCGGGCGCGGCGAAGGGCTCGCCGGGGTCGCGGTCGCCCTGGTGTACGAGCAGCCGAGCGCCTAGGCTCGCCGCGATGTCCGCCGACGTCCCCACCGATCCGCCCGCCGACGGCTACCTCGAACGTGCCACGCTCCTCGCCGAGTTGGGCCGTTACGACGAGGCCGCGGCCGAACTCGGCTTCGCGCTGGCCCTCGACCCGGCGGCCACCACGGCGTCGACCATGCTGGCCCGGGTGCACCTGGCCGCCGGCCGACCGACCGAGGCGCTCGCCGCCGCCGAGGCCGCGGTGGCCGCCGCGCCGGGGCAGGTGCCCGCGCTCGTCGTCCGTGGGCTGGCCCTCGGCGACCTCGAACGGTATGCCGAGGCCGCCCGTACCGCCGACGAGATCCTGGCCCTGGGGCCGGAGGACGCGTACGCGCAGCGCAGCGCGGC
This sequence comes from Micromonospora sp. ATLC16, assembly GCF_057196645.1. NCBI lineage: Bacteria > Bacillati > Actinomycetota > Actinomycetes > Micromonosporales > Micromonosporaceae > Micromonospora > Micromonospora sp. ATLC16. The sequence continues at coordinate 133,394 of NZ_JBXUOW010000004.1, read as the reverse complement.
GGCGATCCTGGCCGTCTCCCGCAACGGCCAGCCGGCGTTGAACGCGGCCTGGCGCGGAGTGGAGCTGGCCCCCGACGAGCCGCAGGGCCACCTGGTGCTGGGTCTGGTCGCGGCCAACATGCGGATGTACGACCTGGCGGAGCGGGCCTACCGGGAGGCGCTGCGGTTGGACCCGCGCCTGGCGGAGACCGGCGACGACGTCGGGGTGTTGCGGCTGGAGCAGCGCCGGTGGAGCGCCACGCTGGAGCGACTGGCCGAAGCGGCGGTGGCGGATCTGCCGCCGGATCGACGCCGGGCCGACGAGGTGTCGGACGAATCGACCCGGCCGCCCGAGGCCGGCGGCGATCCGGGCCGGCCAGCCGCAGCCCAGGACGAGTCGGTGGGCGATGTCGATGCCAACCGTCCCGCCGACGGTCCGGAGGAACGCCCGAACTGGCCGGCGCAGAGCGGTGCCGTACCCGCCGGTGGGCCAGCCGTCGTCGGCCCGGAGCCGGGCGGGCGTGGTGCGGCCTGGCCGGGACAGAACGGCGTCGGGCCGGTCGTCGCACGCCAGCCGGTGCCGGCGGCGCTGCGGCAGTTCGTGCTGTGGGGCGCCGGCTGGGCGGTGGTGGCAGCCATCGTGGTCGCCTGTTCGACCGCTACCGGATCGGGATTCTCCCGACTCCTGGCGGTGGCCGCGGCTGCTGGCGGCGGCATCGTGCTCTGGCAACACGCGGCCCGGCTGCCAGGTCTGACCCGAACCATCCTGCCCGTGCTGCGGCGTACCGACCGTCCGCTCGCCCTGGCCGTGTACGCCGCCGCTGCGGCACCTGTGCTGATCCTGCTCTACGCCCTGGTCGGCACCCCGTGGCCGCTGGTACTGGCCATCGCGATCGCCACCGCCGCCCGGTTGGCGATCGTCGGCCGGCCGGTGGCCTGACGGTCTCTAGGGGCGGCGGGCCCAGGTCCAGGCGTACGCGTCGTCCTCGCACTCGGTGGCCGAGTCGCAGAGGTCGAGAGGGCGGAAGGTGTCGACCATGACCGCCAGTTCGTCGAAGAAGTCCACCCCGATGGCCCTTTCCGCCGCACCGGGCTGCGGTCCGTGCGTGAAGCCGGACGGGTGCAGCGAGATGGAGCCCTGCTCGATGCCGGAGCCGCGCCGCGCCTCGTAGTTGCCCCCGGTGTAGAAGAGCATCTCGTCGGAGTCGACGTTGTGGTGGTGGTACGGCACCGGAATGGCGTCCGGGTGGTAGTCGACCTTGCGGGGCACGAACGAGCAGATCACGAAGTTCGGGCCGGCGAAGGTCTGGTGCACCGGTGGTGGCTGGTGGATCCGTCCCGTGATCGGTTCGAAGTCGTGGATGGAGAACGCCCACGGGTAGAGGTGCCCGTCCCATCCGACCACGTCGAACGGGTGGTTGGCGTAGACGTGTCGGGTCCATCCCCGACGATGGCGGACCAGCACCTCGACGTCGGTGCCCTCGACGAGCAGCGGTGCGTCCGGCCCCCGGACGTCGCGCTCGCAGTACGGCGAGTGTTCCAGGAACTGGCCGCGTACCGAGAGGTAGCGCTTGGGCGGGCCGATGTGCCCGGATGCCTCCACGGCGAGCAGGCGGGTCGGAGTGTCGCCGGTGGGCACCAGGCGGTGCACCGTCGAGGTCGGAATGATCACGTAGTCGCCGGCCACCGCGTCGAGCACGCCGAACGTCGACTCGACCCGCAGGCTGCCGGCCTCGACGTATAGGCAGTGGTCGCCGGTGGCGTCGCGGAACAGCGGCGAGGGGCGGTCGGCCAGGACGTAGGCGATCCGCACGTCGTCGTTGGCGAGCAGGTACCGCCGGCCGAGGATCGGGTCCGCGCCGGTCCCGTCGAGCTTGTGGGTACGCAGGTGCCGGGGTTTGAGCGGCAGGTTCGGCATCCGGGTGATGGCCGGCGGGGTGAACTCCTCGGCGGCGACGATCGCGGTCGGGGCGTACCGGTGGTAGAGCAGGGACGAGTCGGAGGAGAAGCCCTCCTGGCCCATCAGCTCCTCGGTGTAGAGGCTGCCGTCCGGCTGCCGGAACTGGGTGTGGCGCTTGCGCGGCAGCTCGCCGACGCTGCGGTAGTACGGCATCTCGCCCTCCCGGTCCGCCTGCGTCCGATAATCGGACGCTGTTGTCCGCTTCTTGAAGCGTCCCGTACATTGTTGTCTCGTGTCAACGCAGCTGCCCACTCTTGTCGCCGGCCTGGTCGACGACGCCGCAGTCTTCCCGCCGGGCAATGCGCCGCTGCCCGACGCCGTAGCTGCCCACCGGCGGCACCGCGCCGCGTGGTACGCCGACCTGGTCGGTCCGCTGCTGCTGCCGGCCTCCACGATCATCACGGGTGAGCTGAGTCCGCTGGTCGACCCCGAGGACAACTTCGCCATCGGGGTGATCGGTGACACCGGTATCGACCGGCTGTCCTTCGCGCTGTCGTTCCTGCCTCCGCTCGGGGTGACCGCACGACAGGTCGAGGTGCCCGTCGCACGACGGGGCGAGGACCCGCAACCCGGACTGACCGAGCTGGTGAAGCTCGCCGAGCGGCTGGACGGCGTGCCCGTCTACGCGGAGATCCCGCTCACCTTCGGGCTGATGGGTGCCCTGGACGCGCTCGCCGACTCGCGTGCCCGGGGGGTGCCGGTCGCCGCCAAGTTCCGTACCGGTGGGCTGGCCGCCGAACTGTTCCCGACCCCCGCCGAGCTGGCCGCGGTGATCTGCGCCTGTCGAGACCGGGACTTGCCGTTCAAGCTCACCGCCGGGCTGCACCACGCGGTGCGGCACCTGGACCCGGAGACCGGCCTCACCCACCACGGATTCGGCAACGTACTCGCCGCGACCCTGGCCGCCGCCGACGGCGCGTCCGTCGGTGCCGTCGCCGAGCTGCTCACCGTGCGCGACGAGCGCCCGCTGGTGCAGACGACCGACGGCCGGCACGACGCGGCGCGTCCGCTGTGGGTGGGATTCGGCTCGTGCAGCATCGTGGAACCACTTACCGATCTGATCCGGCTCGGGCTGGTGAACGGAGGCTTTGAGGCATGAGCGAGCGTCAACGCGGCGGCATGGAGTGCGGCGGAGGGCCGGCATGAGCTGGGTACCGGGTGCGGCGGGTTCCGGGTACGGGGTGCACCACCTGCCGTACGGGGTGTTCCGGGTGGGCGACGACGGGCCGCGCATCGGCGTACGCGTCGGAGATCTTGTCCTGGACCTGGCCGGCGCGGAGGCCGCGGACCTGGTGCTGGCCGGCGGCGCGCTGTGCCGGCCCACGCTGAACGCGTTCCTGGCCCTGGGCCGCCCGCAGTGGACCGCGGTGCGGGATCGGATCACCGAGCTGCTGACCGACCCGACGCACCGGGCGGCGGTGGAGCCGCTGCTGGTGCCCGTGCACGAGGTACGGATGGAACTGCCCTTCGAGGTGGCCGACTACGTCGACTTCTATTCCTCGGAACACCACGCCTCGAACGTCGGCCTGATCTTCCGCCCCGGGCAGCCGCCGCTGCTGCCGAACTGGAAACATCTGCCGATCGGCTATCACGGCCGCGCCGGCACGGTGGTGGTGTCCGGCACCCCGGTGGTGCGCCCGCAGGGGCAGCGGCCCAGCTCCGACGGTCCGACCTTCGGCCCGTCGGCGCGCCTGGACATCGAGGCTGAGGTCGGCTTCGTGGTCGGTGTATCGAGCCCGCTCGGCCGGCCGGTGGCCGCTGCGGACTTCGCCGACCACGTCTTCGGTGTGGTGCTGGTCAACGACTGGTCGGCGCGAGACATCCAGGCATGGGAGTACCAGCCGCTCGGACCGTTCCTGGGCAAGTCGTTCGCCACGTCGATCGCCGCCTGGGTCACCCCGCTCGACGCGCTGCGCGACGCGTTCGTCGCCGGTCCGGCGCAGGATCCGCCGGTGGCCGACTACCTGCGCGACGAGCCGCACCTGGGGCTGGACCTGCGGCTGCGGGTGCTCTGGAACGGGCAGCCGGTCAGCGAGCCGCCGTTCGCCGGCATGTACTGGACCCCCGCCCAGCAGTTGGCACACCTGACCGTCAACGGCGCCTCGCTGCGTACCGGCGACCTGTACGCCTCCGGCACCGTCTCGGGCCCTCGGCGCGACCAGGTCGGCTCGTTCCTGGAACTCAGCTGGGGCGGCACCGAACCGGTCACCGTGGGCGGAACCGAACGCACCTTCCTGGCCGACGGTGACACGGTGACGATCACCGCCACCGCACCCGGGCCGGACGGCACCACCCTCACGTTGGGTGAGGTCACGGGCGGCGTCCTGCCGTCGAACTGACCTGAACCCGACAGCAGTCCTTGATCGCACAGCGGGTGCGATCAAGGAACGTCACCGTCTTCGTTTATCGCCTCGGAGTTCCGTCGCCATGCCGCGCCGGGCCGGCCGGTGTCCCCTTTCCGGTCGGCCCGGCGCGGCATGGCGGAACGTCGAAAACTGAGGGAGATGACGACGATGCGCGATCTCGTGGACGCGGTCTGGCGTACCAGCAGCCGATCCAACGACCAGGGCCTCTGCGTGGAGGTGGCCGACAATCTGGCGGCAGTCCACGGTGTGGTGGGCATCCGCGACTCGAAGGACCAGGCCGGACCGGTGCTCGTGGTGAGCCCGCCGGGCTGGACCGCATTCCTCGACGCGATCCGGGACGGTCGTTTCGTCGGCTGACGCCCGTAGGGGGTCTCCGGCGGGGTTTCTCCGCTCGGGGACCCCGCGCCACGCTCACGCCGCGTACCGTCGGTGCCACGGGAGGTGGCATGACGACCGTTGCGGTGAACGGGGTGGTCGCGGCATCCGCGGCCGATCTGTGGCGGGTGCTTACCGACCTGTCCCGGTCCAGGTGCGGTGATCGGCCCGTGCAACTGCTGACGCCGGGTCCGCTCGGCCCGGGTACGTCCTGGCGGGAGATCCGGACCAGACCGGGTGGCGGCACGATGGCCGAGGAGTTCGTCGTGTTGGCCGCCGAGCCGCCCCGGCGGCTGGTCCTCGGCTCGCCCGGTGCGGGAGCCGACTACCGGATCACCTGGGCGCTACGGGACATCCATCGTCGTGGACGCGACTGCGCCTCCGTGACGGTGACGGTGCGGGCTCAGCCGGCCGCGGCCACCGGCCGGGCGTTGGCGCTGTTGCTCGGCGGGCTGGCGGTGCGAGCGGCGGAGCAGGTGCTGCGGCAGGACATAGCCGCCCTGGCCGCCGCAGCCGGTGCCCACCACGCCGACGCCGCCTGACCCACCGACGCCGCCCGCCCCGTCCCGACGCCGCCCGCCCCGTCCCGACGCCGCCCGACTCCGCTACCGCCGGACCCGGGCGAGTGTTGTTCTCGCGAGTTGCGGTAAACAGTGGCATCAGCCCATCGGGAGGCCGCGGAATGCCGCGGGTCGGGACGAGCCGGCGGCGAATTCGGGGCCGCGGGCCTGGCGGAGCCTCGGGGCCGGGGGCAGGCCCGGGGGAGGCTGGGTAGGGTGCCGTGCGGAGGTGCGGCATGAGGTGGGCGGCGGGTCGGCGGCGGGTCGTGGCGGCGGTGGCGGCGGTGGGTGTCGCCGCGGCGGTCGGGGTCGTCGCGTACCGGGTCCTGGGGCCGGCGGAGGTGAGCACCCCCGCCCGGGACGACTACCCGGCGCGGAGCACGTCTGACTCGGGGGTGACCGGTCGCCTGCCGGTTGCTCCGCTGATCGTCGACGGTCGGCTACGGGTGTACGCCGCCCCTCGGCAGGTCTACGCCGACCAACCGGTCGACAGCCGCAGCCGAGGTACGCCGTACTGGTCCTTCCGGCGCTGGCCGGTGAGCCTGGACGCGGTGGTGGCGAGCGGAACCACTGTGGTGAGCCGGTGGTCGGACGGGCAGCTCGTGGCGATCGACGCGGGTACCGGTCGGGTGGCCTGGCGGGCGGACGGGCCGGAGCCGGCGGCGGAACGGGTGGCGCGACGCACCGGCACGGCCGTCGTCTGGCGGCCGAGCGGCCTCGCGGTGAGCCGGACCACCGACGGCCGCCATGTGGTCGTCAGCTCCGGCGACGGTGCGGTCCAGGCGGTCGACCTGGCCGATGGCGGGCAGCTGTGGCGGGCAGCGGTGCGCGTCGGCTGCCGTGAGCCGGTGGGTGCCGGCTCCGGTGGTCGGCTGCTGACCGTGGACGACTGCGACGGGCCGGCGGTGGTGGAGTTTCGGAACACCGCGACCGGCGTGGTGACGGCCAGGTGGCGACCGCCGGACGCCGGTGACGAGCTGACCGCCGCGTTGCTCGGCTGCCGGCCGGACGGTGACGGCTGTGCCGCGCTGCGCACCGCCCGCCCCGGCGACGGGCCCGCCCAGGGTTGGTTGCTCGGCCCGGAGCATCCGGTCCAGGTGCCGGCGCTGAACGGCCCGGGCACCGAACTGGCCGACGGGACGGCGGTGAGCCTGGGCGACGGGGTGCTCATCGGCCGGGCCGTACCCGGTGGTGCGGAGCGCTGGCGGGTCGAGGTCGGTCCGGGTCGGGTGATCGCGGTCCAGCCCGGCCGGGTGCACGTGCTGACCGAGGCGAACGAACTCGTGACGCTGGACCCGGCCACCGGTACGCGACTGTCCGGCTTCGTGCTCGACATCGGCTCCGACGGCACCGGATGGGCGCCGGGCGACGCGTACGCGGCCGACGGGTTCGTGGTGGTGGAGCGGCTGCGCCGGCCGGTCGATCCCGACGGGGACGACCAGCGGTACTACCTCACCGCCGAATCGTTGATCATCGCCGCGACCTGACGGTCGAGCGCCGACCGGTCGAGCGCGGTGCTGGCCGGCGGACTTGTCGCCTCGGGGCCGGTACAGCCCTCGCTGGGCCGGTTCAACCCAGGGCGGCCTCGGCCGCAGCCAGGAATGCGTCGTTCTCGGTCGGCGTGCCGATGGTGACCCGCACCCCGTCGCCGGGGAACGGGCGCACGATCACGCCCCGCGACTCGCACGCCTTGCCGAACTCCACCGACCGGTCGCCCAGCGGGAGCCAGACGAAGTTCGCCTGGCTGGCCGGCACGCCGGGGACGAGCTTGGTCAACGCCTCGCCGACGCGCTCGCGTTCGGCCACCACCAGCGCGCACCGCCGACGCACCTCGTCGGCCTGGGTCAACGCCGCCAACGCGCCAGCCTGGGCGGCCATGCTAGTGGAGAACGGCGTGACGACCTTGCGGACCGCCGCCGCCACCTGCGGCTGCGCGACCAGGAAGCCGATCCGCAGGCCGGCCAGCCCCCACGCCTTGGACAGGGTGCGCAGCACCGCCACGTTCGGCCGGTCGGCGTAGGTCAGCCCGTCCGGCACCTCCGGGTCGGTGACGAACTCGCGGTACGCCTCGTCGATCACCACCAGCACGTCGTCCGGTACGGCGTCGAGGAAGCGGTCCAGCTCGGCCCGGCGTACCGCGGTGCCGGTCGGGTTGTTGGGATTGCAGACCAGGATCATCCGGGTGCGTTCGGTCACCGCCGCGGCCATCGCCGCCAGGTCGTGCCCGTGCCCGGCGTCGTTGGGCACCTGCACGCTGGTCGCGCCGCTGGTCGCCGCGATGATCGGGTACGCCTCGAACGAGCGCCACGAGTAGACGAGTTCGTCGCCGGGCAGGCAGGTGGCACGGACCAGGTGCTCGGCCAGGGCCACCGAGCCGCAGCCGGTCGCCACCCGGTCGGCGTCCACCCCGTACCGCTCGGCGAGCGTCTGGCGGAGCGCGACGACACCCATGTCCGGGTAGCGGTGCACCCCGGCGACGGCCTCGGCGACCGCCTCCACCACACCGGGCAGTGGGCCGTACGGCACCTCGTTGCTGGCCAGTTTGATCGCCTCGGGCAGGCCCAGCTCCCGGGCCAGGTCGGCCGGGCTGCGTCCGGGCACGTAGTTGGGCAGCGCGTCGAGGTCGGCGCGGGTCAGTCGCACCGCCGGCTGGTGTCGTCCGTCGGTCATGGGGTCTCTCCCGGGGGGTTGGCGCGGTCGTCGGGGGTACGCGGAAGCTGGACCACCACGGTCTGCGCCCGCTTGTCGTGCAGCGCCTGCCGTAGCGGATGGTCGAACAGCGGTGAGAGCGCGTCGATCAGTTGGAGCAGCAGGCCGAGGCCGCAGCAGTACCAGAGCAGCGTGGGCAGGCCGAGGGTGTTCCATCGACGCAGCGCCCGGCCGAAGCCCAGGGGTGTGTCCGCCTCGACCGGCACCGCCCGGACCCGCAGCAGTCGCTTGCCGAAGGTCTGCCCCCTGGCCGCCATCGACGGCACCTCGTACGCCAGCCAGAGCGAGGTGGCGATGAGCAGGATCGTCACCACCAGTGCACCGGCCTGGTCGCCGGCGGCGGGCAGCGGGTCGGTGGTGCGGTCCTGAGCCTGCACCCGACGCCAGAACTCGTCGAGTGGGGCCGAGAGCTCCTGGAGGTAGCGCCAGACGAACCAGCCGTTGACCAGGGCGTTGAGCAGGAAGACGATGCCGAAGTCGATCAGCCGGGCGGTCAGCCGGGCACCGAACGAGGCCAGCGGCATCCCGTGGGGGCGGGGCGCCGGCGGGCGTCCGGGCCAGGTCGGGTACGGCCAGCCGGGCGGCGGCCCCTGCGGCGGATCGCCGCCCGGCCAGGCCGGCGGCGCCCCCGGAGATCCCTGATCGCCGGGCCGACCCGGTGAAGTTCCGCCGCCCGGCTGCCCTGCCGGCGGGCCCTGCGGCCAGGTGGCCGGGGGGGTGCCGGCGGACGGCAGCTCGGCTGCGGGCGGTGCCGAGACGGACGCCGGGTTGGTGTGCTCCGGCACCTGCTCGGGCTCGGGCGGAGGTGGGCCCTCGGGCGGTGTGACGTCCACCGGGATGGGCGCGCCGATCCAGCCCTCGCCGTCCCAGTACCTGCGGGTTTCCGGGTCTGCGGGGTCGACGTACCAACCGGGTGCCACGCTCACGTCACGGCCTCGCTGCGCTCGTTCACCTCGACACCTTAACGACGACCGTTCCGGCGAACGTGGCCCGTGGGCGGCACGGCACCGCCGGCCGGGGGCTGGCCGGCCGGCGGTGCCGGGTGGGGTGGGGCTGGGTCACGCTCGACAGTTCTACAGGTTGCCGCGCTTCTCCTGCTCCCGCTCGATGGCCTCGAAGAGCGCCTTGAAGTTTCCCTTGCCGAAGCCGAGCGAGCCGTGCCGCTCGATCAGCTCGAAGAAGACGGTCGGACGATCCTGCACCGGCCTGGTGAAGATCTGCAGCAGGTAGCCGTCCTCGTCCCGGTCGACCAGGATCTTGCGGGACTTGAGCTCCTCGATGGGTACGCGCACCTCGCCGATGCGGGCGCGCAACTCCGGGTCGTCGTAGTACGAGTCCGGGGTCTCCAGGAACTCGACGCCGGCCGAACGCATGGCGTCCACGCTGGACAGGATGTCGTTGGTGGCCACGGCGATGTGCTGGGCACCGGGGCCCTGGTAGAACTCCAGGTACTCGTCGATCTGCGACTTCCTCTTCGCGACGGCCGGCTCGTTGAGCGGGAACTTCACCCTGCGGGTGCCGTTCGCGACGACCTTGCTCATCAGCGCCGAATAGTCGGTGGCGATGTCGTCGCCGATGAACTCGGCCATGTTGGTGAAGCCCATGACCCGGCGGTAGAACTCGACCCACTCGTCCATCCGGCCCAGCTCGACGTTACCGACCACGTGGTCGACCGCCTGGAAGAAACGCTTCGGCTGGACCCCGGCGTCGATCATCGGCTGCCGGTCCACGATCGGGCCGCGGGCGACGAAGCCGGGCAGGAACGGACCGGTGTAGCGGGACCGGTCGACGAGCGTGTGCCGGGTGTCGCCGTACGCGTCGATGACCGCGAAGCGGACCGTGCCGTGCTCGTCGGTCATGTCGGTCGGCTCGGTCCGGCCGTTGGCGCCCTGCTGGACGGCGTGCGAGTAGGCCGCATCAACGTCCGGCACCTCCAGCGCGATGTCGACCACGCCGTCGCTGTGCTTCGTCACGTGTTCGGCGCCGGGCGCGTCGGGGCGTACCGCGCCGGTCAGGACGAAACGGGCGGAGCCGCTGGTCAGCACGTATTCGGCGTAGTCCCGGTAGCCCTGCTCCGGCCCCCGGTACGCCACGCAGGTCATGCCGAACGCCGTGGAGTAGTAGTGCGCCGCCTGCTTGGCGTTGCCCACCATGAAATGCACGTAGTCGAGACCCTTGACCGGGAACGGATCCTTGCTGGTGTCGTGGTCGACGGCGCCGACGAGAGCGTCGACGTCGACCTCCTCGGTCGGCTGGGGTCGGTCGATCGCCTGGGTCATGGTGGCCTCCCTCGCGTACCGGCCGGCCTGGTGGGCCGACGGGATCGTGTGCTGTCTGCCGAGCATCGCGGTGACGGGTGCACTGGGCAACCCTCACGGCGTACGTTGGTCAGGTTGCACAAACGGTATGGTCTTCCCGTATGAATGCTGGTCAAATTGCTCAGCTCGACGAGCTGGATGTGCGACTCATCGAACTGCTCGCCGAGGAACCGCGGATCGGCGTGCTGGAGTGCTCGCGCCGACTCCATGTCGCCCGGGGCACCGTCCAGGCGCGGCTCGACAAGCTGGTCGGGCGGGGGGTCATCGCCGGGTTCGGGCCGGATCTCGGCCCGGCCGCGTTCGGCTTCACGGTGACCAGCTTCGTCACCCTGGAGATCAGTCAGCGGCACGGGCACGACCCGGTCACCCGGCATCTGGCGGCGATCCCCGAAGTGTTGGAGGCGCACACCATCACCGGGTCGGGCGACCTGCTCTGCCGGATCGTGGCCCGCTCGAACACCGACCTGCAGCGGGTGATCGACCAGATCGTGGCGTACGAGGGGATCACCCGCGCCTCGACGATCATCGCGCTCGCCGAGCAGATCCCCTACCGTGCCCTTCCGCTGCTGCGCTCGGCGGTGCGCTGAAGGAAGGGCACACCGAACGGTGGGTTTCGCCTACCAGTTCGGGCTGGCCCGACGGTTCCTCGACGCGGTCCCCGAGGTACGCCGAGGGCAGGCTTTCGGCCTGGCCGGCACCGGCATGATGGCGGCGCAGGGGCTGTCCGCCGCCGGGGCCGGCGCGCTGAGCGAGGTGCTCGCGCCGGGTGCGGTGATGGCCGGCGCCTCCGGCGCGGCCCACGCCGGCTCCGGTGGGCTCCGCTGACCGCTGAGTCAACCACCGTGCTCGCGGTGCTGCCCGCGCGATCTTTCCTCCGCGACACGCGGGATGGTGCGGGCGGTGGCGGGCGCGGATGGCTACCGTGTCCCGGTGGCGAAGGGGAGCGGCCTCGGCGTACGTGGCTGGCTGCTGCTCGGCCTGATCACGGTGGTGGTGCTCGCCGCTACCGGAGTCTGGAACCCGTTCCCCACCATGTGGGACTGGGTGAACCGCCCGCAGCCGATCTCCCAGCCGGACGTGGTCTGGCAGCAACGTATCGGGGGCACCCCGCGTAGCGTCACCATCGCCGGGGAGAGCGTCGTGATCGAGCAGCGCACCCGGGTGGAGTCCCGCAGCCTGGCCACCGGCACGCAGCTCTGGGAACGCAAGGCCGACTGGAGCGCGGTCACCGGCGCCGGGCGGGAAGCCGTCGTCGTCGTGGGCAAGCTGCTGGTCAAGGGGTACGAGGTGCTCGACCCCACCACCGGGGTGACCCGCCGCCGCGACGATGACGCGGTAGCCGTCTGGACGTACCGCAACCTGCTGCTGGACGCCCGTTGCGTGGAGGCCACCGACTGCACGTTGAGCGCCTGGGACCCGCGCGGCACCGCTCCGCTGTGGACCGCCTTCCTGCCCGGGGTCAGCACCGGCCTGCTCGCGGACAACCCGAATCTGCTCGACAGCCGGCGACTCACCAGCAACCGGATCGACGGCGAGGTGGCCGGCCCGGAGGCGGTGCCGCCGCTGCTCGGCTTCCCGGTCGACGGTCGGGTGCACGTGGTGGACACCGCCACCGGTCGGGTGCTGCAGAACGTCGAGCCCGGCCGGGAGGAGCGGCTCGCCGTGATCGGTGGGCGCCTGCTCCGGATCACCGCCCGGTCGCAGCATGGGAGCTGCTACTACGCCGTCTCCGGTCGGGACTCGGCCACCGGTCAGGAGGCGTGGCAACAGTCGGGGCTCAACCTCCGCACCGCCGACGGCGCCGGTTGTGCGCAGCGGGAGGATCCGTACGGTGCCCGTAACGTGCTGCTCGGCGTGTCGCCGGACGGCCGGGAGGCGGTCCTCGACGGGTACGACGGGCGGCTGTTGCTGGTCACCGCCGACGCCGAACGGGTGCTCGCCGTCGACGACCGGTACGCGCTGGTGCGCACCGCCGACGGCGGTGCCGTCTCCGCCCGCGAACTCGGTGCCGGGCGGAGCCGGTGGAACCGGCCGGCGGGGAAAAAGGCGGGTGCGGCTCTCACCCCGTACGCGGCGATCATCGCCGACGAGAAGCCCAACCGACTGGTCGCGCTGGATCCGCGTACCGGGCGGGAACTGGCCGTGCTGCGTACCGCGGCGAACGCCCTCGCCGTGGGGCCCGCCGGCATGGTGATCGGGGAGGGCCGGGAGATCGGGTACGTCCGCTTCGGCGCCGCTGCCGGCGGCACGCCGGGCGAGGCCGACGGGGCGGAACCGGGGCCCGCCGGCAGCGGTGCGGTGCCGCAGCCGCAGGACAGTTGTGGTCCGAAGAACGAGCTGTGTGCCACCCCTGACCCCGGTAAATGAGCGGGCCCCCCGGCGGGTGGGACGGGCCAGACTCTCTGCCCTAGGCTTTGCCGTCATGAGCGAGCGGCAGCGAGCGAATCATCGGTGCGGTGCGGTGGTGCCGCACGGCGGCACGGAGCGAAGCGGAGTGCCGTCGTGAGCGGCGCCGACTTCGCGTACGCCCCGCTGCTGCCGACGGGTCCGGACCAGACGGACTACCGCCTGGTCACCGACGAGGGCGTCGACGTGGTCAACGGCCCGGGTGGTCGCCGGTTCCTGACGATCGAACCGGCCGCGCTGACCGCGCTGACCGCCGAGGCGATGCACGACATCGCGCACTTCCTGCGCCCCGCGCACCTCGCCCAGCTGCGGTCGATCATCGATGACCCGGCGGCCTCCCCGAACGACCGGTTCGTCGCGCTGGACCTGCTGCGCAACGCCAACATCGCCGCCGGTGGGGTGCTGCCGATGTGCCAGGACACCGGCACCGCGATCGTGATGGGTAAGCGGGGACGGCACGTGCTCACCGACGGGACCGACGCCGAGGCGATCTCGCGGGGGGTGTGGCAGGCGTACACCCGGTTGAACCTGCGCTACTCGCAGCTCGCCCCGCTCACCATGTGGGAGGAGCGCAACACCGGCAGCAACCTGCCTGCGCAGGTGGAGTTGTACGCCGAGGACCCGGACGGCCACCCGGACGCGTACAAGTTCCTCTTCATGGCCAAGGGCGGCGGCTCGGCCAACAAGTCGTACCTCTACCAGGAGACCAAGGCGCTGTTGAATCCGACCCGGATGATGCAGTTCCTGGAGGAGAAGCTGCGACTGATCGGCACCTCCGCCTGCCCGCCGTACCACCTGGCGGTGGTGATCGGCGGCACCAGCGCCGAGTACGCCCTCAAGACCGCCAAGTACGCCTCCGCGAAGTACCTCGACGCCCTGCCCACCTCCGGCTCGATGACCGCACACGGCTTCCGGGACCTGGAGTTGGAGGCCGAGGTGCTGGAGTTGACCCGCAACTTCGGCATCGGCGCGCAGTTCGGCGGGCGCTACTTCTGCCACGACGTGCGGGTGGTACGGCTGCCCCGGCACGGCGCGTCCTGCCCGGTGGCCATCGCCGTGTCCTGCTCGGCCGACCGGCAGGCGGTTGCCAAGATCACCCCGTCGGGCGTCTGGCTGGAACGACTCGAAACCGACCCGGCCCGCTTCCTGCCCGACGTCACCGAGGCTCAGCTGGACGCGACCGAGGCGGTCCGCGTCGACCTCAACCGGCCGATGGACGAGATCCGCGCCGAGCTGTCCAAGTATCCGGTGAAGACCCGGCTGTCGCTGAGCGGCCCACTGGTGGTGGCCCGGGACATCGCCCACGCGAAGATCGCCGAGCGGCTGGACGCGGGCGAGCCGATGCCGCAGTACCTCCGTGATCACGCCGTCTACTACGCCGGCCCGGCCAAGACCCCGGAGGGTTACGCCTCCGGCTCGTTCGGCCCGACCACCGCCGGCCGGATGGACGCGTACGTGGCGAAGTTCCAGGCCGCCGGCGGCTCGCTGGTGATGCTGGCCAAGGGCAACCGTTCGGCGCAGGTCACCCGCTCCTGCGAGCAGCACGGCGGGTTCTACCTCGGGTCGATCGGCGGCCCCGCCGCCCGGCTCGCCCAGGACTGCATCAAGCACGTCGAGGTCCTGGAGTACGGCGAGTTGGGCATGGAGGCGGTCTGGAAGATCGAGGTGGCGGACTTCCCCGCCTTCACCGTGGTCGACGACAAGGGCAACGACTTCTTCGCCGATGTGATGAGTCCTAAGAGTGTCCTTCGGATCGGTTCTCGACCCTGACAGGGCGGTCCACCACGCGGACTTTCTAATATCGCTGGATGTTCCGACCGACGTACCCGATTCGTACTGCGCGGCTTACCTTGCGCCCGGTCACGCTGGATGATCTCGATGATGTGTATTCGTGGCAGCGCCGACCGGACGTCTTCCGCTGGATGCTCGGCGAGCCGCGTACTCGCGAGGAGTCGCGATCGTCGGTGATCGCCATGGCGGGTGAGGACGCGTTACGGGCTGAGGGCGATTGCTTGACGTTGGCCGTATCCACCGACGCCGGGGTCATCGGGACGGTGGAGCTGGTCTGGCGCAGCCAGACCGACCGCACGGCTGAACTCGGGTACGTCTTCCATCCGGATCATGGAGGTCGCGGGCTGGCTACGGAAGCCGCCACGGCGTTGCTGCATTGGGGGTTCACCGAGTTCGGATTGCACCGGATCTACGCCCGGTGTCACGGCCGGAACGCTGCATCTGCCAACCTGATGGTCCGGCTCGGCATGCGTCAGGAGGCGCACCACGTCGAAAGCTACGTGTTCAATGAGGAGTGGGCCGACCAGCTCGTCTACGCCATCCTGGCCAGCGAGTGGAGCCGACGCCCGCTACAGGGCTAAAGGAACTCCTGAGGGCTTCTTCGCCGAGGTCACCAAGCCGGTCCTCACCATCGGCAGGCGCTGAGCGTCACTGGCTCAGCCGATCATCTGCACGTGCCCGCCGGCCGGGGCAGGATGGTACGCGTGACGACTCCAGAGGCGACCGGCTACCGGATCGAACGCGACTCGATGGGCGAGGTGGAGGTGCCCGCCGAGGCGCTGTGGCGGGCCCAGACACAGCGGGCGGTGCAGAACTTCCCGATCTCCGGCCGAGGCATCGAGCCGACCCAGATCCGGGCGCTGGCCCAGATCAAGGGGGCGGCGGCAGAGGTCAACGGCGACCTGGGGGTGATCGACGCGAACGTGGCCGCGGCGATCGCCGCCGCTGCGGCGCACGTGGCCGACGGCGGGTACGACGACCAGTTTCCGGTGGACGTGTTCCAGACCGGCTCCGGTACCTCGTCGAACATGAACACCAACGAGGTGATCGCCACCCTCGCCGGTCGGGAGTTGGGCAGCAGCGTCCATCCCAACGACGACGTGAACGCCTCGCAGTCCAGCAACGACGTCTTTCCCTCGTCCATCCATCTGGCGGCCACCGAGGCCGTCGTACGGGATCTGCTGCCGGCGCTGAACCACCTGGCCGCCGCGCTGGAGGCGAAGGCGTCGGAGTTCGAGACCGTCGTGAAGGCCGGGCGTACGCACCTGATGGACGCCACCCCCGTGACGCTCGGGCAGGAGTTCGGCGGGTACGCCGCCCAGGTTCGCTACGGCATCGAACGCTTGGAGGCGGCGTTGCCCCGGCTGGCCGAGCTGCCGCTGGGCGGTACGGCGGTCGGCACCGGCATCAACACTCCGCTCGGTTTCGCCGCCCGGTTGATCGAGAAGCTGCGGGCCTCGACCGGGCTGCCGTTGACCGAGGCGCGCAACCACTTCGAGGCGCAGGGCGCCCGGGACGCCCTGGTCGAGACGTCCGGGCAGTTGCGTACCGTCGCGGTCGGGCTCTACAAGATCGCCAACGACATCCGCTGGATGGGTTCCGGCCCCCGCGCCGGCCTGCGTGAGCTGCGTATCCCCGACCTCCAGCCGGGTTCGTCGATCATGCCTGGCAAGGTCAACCCGGTGGTCTGCGAGGCCGTCCGGCAGGTCTGCGCGCAGGTGGTCGGCAACGACGCGACGGTCGCCTTCGCCGGGTCGCAGGGCGACTTCGAGCTGAACGTCATGCTGCCGGTGATGGGTCGCAACATCCTGGAGTCGATCCGGCTGATCGCCGCGTCGAGCCGCCTGCTCGCCGACCGGTGCGTGGTCGGCCTGGTCGCGGACGCCGAGGTCTGCCTGTCGTACGCCGAGGGCTCGCCGTCGATCGTCACCCCGCTCAACCGTCACCTCGGCTACGACGAGGCCGCATCCATCGCCAAGGAGGCGTTGGCGAAGCAGATCTCCATCAAGGAGGTGGTGATCTCGCGGGGCCACGTCGACTCCGGCAAACTCTCCGAGACCCAGTTGGATGAGGCGCTCGACCTGCTCCGCATGACCCACCCCTGACCCCGCCCACCGCCCGCCCGCCCGGCCACCGCGCCCGCGGCGGCCGGTGGGGCTGGCTTGATCGACTCCGATTGCGGTATCTCGGCCTATCCGGGCGGCTGATGACCGCAAGATGCCGCAACCGGAGTCGATCAGCCATCGGTCATTCGATGCCTGGGCACCCAGGCGAGGAAGCGGGCGAAGAGCACCGCCGGATCCGGACCGTCCTGCGGGTTCAGGCGTCAGTGCTCAGGAGCGGGCAGCGGCCCTGCGGGCGCGGTACGCGCTGACGGCGGCCCGGTTGCCGCAGCCGGCCTCGCAGAACCGGCGGGAGCGGTTTTTGGAGAGGTCGACGAGCACGTTGTCGCAGTCGGGGTGCTCGCAGGTGCGCAGCCGGCGCAGCTCGCCACCGCGTACCACGTCCGCGATCGCCATCGCCGCCTCGACCGCGATCCGGGTGGCCAGCGGGGCGTCCCGGGGTACGGCGTGCAGATGGTACGGCTCGGCGTCGTGCGTGATGAGCTGGGGCAGTGCCCGGTGCTCGCGGAGCAGGCCGTTGACGATCGACACGATCTCGTCGACCTCGGCGTGCCAGATTCGGTGGAGGCGGGGGCGCAGCGCGCGTACCGCCCGTAGCTCGGCCTCGGTGTGCTCGTGCCGGCCGCTGTAGGAGTGACGGGTGTAGAAGGCGTCCAGGGCGGCGACGTCCGGCAGCCCTTCGCCGTCGGATCCGGCGGTGTTCACCAGCGCCGCGGTGGCGATCAGCGAACATTCGGTGTCATGGGCGAAAAGCAACTTGACTCCTGTCGTAGCCCCGTCTAGCGTCATCGGCATAATCTATTTTGCCCATGGCAGGCAGTCGTGCCAAGGAGAGCCCATGCATCAACCGCCCGCCGCAGGTGCCGGCCTCGCGCTCGCGCTGCTCTCCGCGATCACCTTCGCGACCTCGGGCACCTTCGCCCGGTCCCTGATCAACGATGGCTGGTCGGCCGAGGCGGTCGTCATCGCCCGGGTCGGCATCGCCGCCCTGATCCTGGCGGTGCCCGCCGTGCTCGTCCTGCGGGGGCGATGGCCGGTGTTGCGCCGTAATCTCGCCTCGATCGGCGTTTTCGGGCTGCTCGGGGTCGCGGTCGCCCAGGTTTGCTTCTTCAACGCCGTGCGCTACCTGCCGGTCGGTGTTGCGCTGCTACTGGAGTACCTCGGCATCGTCCTCGTCGTCGGCTGGACCTGGCTGGTGCAGGGCCAGCGCCCCCGGCGGCTGACCGTCGCCGGTTCGGTGGCATCCGTGGCCGGGCTGGTCCTCGTGCTCGACCTGACGGGTGCCGGACGGCTCGACGCGGTCGGCGTCCTCTGGGGGCTCGGCGCGGCGGTGGGGCTGGCCGGGTACTTCGTGCTCGCCGGTCGGGTCGACCCGGCCCTGCCATCGATGGTCATGGCCAGCGGCGGGATGGCCGCCGGTGCCGGCGTGCTGCTGCTGCTCGGCCTGACCGGCGTACTGCCGCTACGGGCCACCTTCGACACCGTGCAGTTCGCCGGCGCGCAGACCAGTTGGCTGGTGCCGATCGCCGGTCTGGCGCTGGTCGCTGCGGTGATCGCCTACCTGGCCGGGATCGCCGCGGTACGGGTGCTCGGTTCCCGCCTGGCCTCGTTCGTCGGGCTGACCGAGGTGATGTTCGCGGTCCTGATCGCCTGGCTGGTCCTGGGCGAGCTGCCGACGATTGTGCAACTGCTCGGCGGGTTGCTGATCGTCGCGGGCGTGGCGCTGGTCCGCCTCGACGAGCTGCGGATACCGGTCCAGCCGGCTCAGGCGGAGGCGACGGAGCCGGCCCTGCGGTGACAAGCTGAACGGCATGCTGACCACAGTGGTGTTCGATGCCGACGAGACCCTTGTCGATCTGCGACCGGCCGTCACCGCCGGGTTGGAGGTCGTACTGGCGCAGATGCGGCGGCTCACCCCGTTCGCGGCCGGCGTCACGCTGGCCGACCTGGAGTCGGACTGGGACGCGGTCTTCGGTGACCTGGCCGCCGCACCGGTGGCTGAGATCCGGCGCGCCGCCCTGGCCCGGTCCCTGGACCGGGCGGGGCTCGGGGCCCACCTGGACGAGATCAGCGCGATCTTCTTCGCCCGTCGCTTCGCGCTGACCCGGCCGTTCGCCGACACGCTGTCGGCGCTGGCGGCTCTGCGGCGACGATGGACGCTGGGCTTCGCCACCAACGGCAACAGCCGCGCCGAACGCTGCGGCCTCGCCGGCGAGTTCACCTTCGAGGTGTACGCGCATTGCGACGGAGTACCGAAGAAACCGGCGCCGGATTTCTACGCGGCCGTGTGCGCTGCCGCCGGAGCGGACCCGGCTCAGGTGGTACACGTCGGCGACAACCCGGCCCATGACGTGGTCGGAGCGCAGCAGGCGGGCCTGCGGGCCGTGTGGCTGAACCGTCGAGGCGAGCGGTTGCCGGCCGACGTGGCGCCGGATGCCGTGGTCTCGACCCTGGCCGAACTGCCCAGCGTGCTGGCCGATCTTTCCGGCGAAGCGGATCTTCCGCCGCCAATCCGGCGCTGCTCTGGCGAAACCTCACGTGTTGATGTCTGATGACGCCACGTCCCTCAACGAGAGGATCCGATGTGGTGAGCAAGCGCTTCACCGTCGGTGTCGTCGCGACCGCGACGGCACTGACACTCACGGTCACAGGTCTGACAGTTCCCGCCAGCGCCGAGCCGGCGGACCTGCGGACCTTCACCGTGGTCGCCGAGGACGGCGTCTCCACCGACGCGGCGATCGCCGCGATCCGGTCGGCGGGCGGGACCGTGGTCTCCCGCAGCGACGAGGTCGGTGTCTACCAGGTGACCACCGACCGTGCCGACTTCGCGACGAAGGCGACCTCCGCCGCCGCCCTGATCGGTGCCGCAGAGGAGAAGGCGATCGGGCGCAAGCCGCGCCTCGACCGGGTCGAGCAGGAACACCTGCTGGCCGCGGCGGCCGCCAAGGGCACCGGTAAGCAGCAGCGGGGCAAGAAGATGGACCCGCTGGACGACAAGCTCTGGGGTCTGGAGATGATCCGGGCCGACAAGGCACGCAAGGTGGAGCCCGGCGACCGCCGGGTGACCGTCGGAGTCCTCGACACCGGCGTGGACGCCGGTCACCCCGACATCGCCCCCAACTTCGACTGGGCGCTGTCACGCAACTTCGCCCCCGACATTCCGGAGGTCGACGGGGAGTGCGAGGTGGCGAGCTGCCTGGACCCGGTCGGCACCGACGACGGCGGTCACGGCACCCACGTCGCCGGCACCATCGGTGCCGCCGCCAACGGGTTCGGCCTCTCCGGGGTCGCGCCGAAGGTCTCGCTCGTCGAGCTCAAGGGTGGCCAGGACTCCGGCTACTTCTTCCTGAACCCGGTGGTCAACGCCCTGCTGCACGCCGGCCGTTCGGGACTGGACGTGGTCAACATGTCCTTCTACGTCGACCCGTGGCTCTACAACTGCACGGCCAATCCGGCTGACTCGCCGGAGGCACAGGCGGCCCAGCGGGCCACCATCAGGGCAATGCGACGGGCGCTTACCTTCGCCCACAACCGGGGCGTGACCCTCGTGGGCGCCCTCGGCAACAACCACGAGGACCTGGGCGACCCGCGCACCGACGCCTCCAGCCCCAACTACGGTGACGTCGCGCCCTACCCGCGCGAGATCGACAACGACAGTTGCTGGGACCTGCCCACCGAAGGGCCGCACGTCATCAGCGTCTCCTCGGTCGGCCCGTCGGGCAAGAAGTCCGACTTCTCCAACTACGGGACTGAGCAGACCTCGGTGGCCGCGCCGGGCGGTTGGTACCGGGACGGCTTCGGCACGGACACGTTCCGCACCGACGCCAACATGATCCTCTCTACCTACCCGAAGCATGTCCTCCAGGAGGAGGGGGCGGTTGACGAGGACGGCAACATCGTGCCCGGCGCCGAGACCTTCGTGTTCAAGGACTGCAAGCGCAACGGAGAGTGCGGGTACTACACCTACCTGCAGGGCACCTCGATGGCGGCACCGCACGCCTCCGGGGTCGCCGCGCTGATCGTGAGTCGCTACGGCAAGCAACAGGGCCGTGACGGCTACGGCATGGCACCGGACCTGGTCGAGCAGCAGCTCCTTCGGACGGCCGCCGAGCGTGCCTGCCCGGAGCCGCGGCTGTTCAGCTACGCCGACGAGGGTCGCCCGGCCGAGTTCGACGCCTACTGCGTCGGCTCGCGCAACTTCAACGGGTTCTACGGGCACGGCATCGTCGACGCGTACGCGGCGGTGACGGTCAAGCCGCGCCGATAGCACCCCTCTGATCGACGGCACGATGGCCGGGCTGGAATCCTCAGCCCGGCCATCTGCCGTCATCGGCGCCATCCCCGATCGCGTAGCACGGAGCTGACTTCCCGGACGACCCCCGGGAAGTCCTGACGAAGACGGCGACTGGTGACGTGCAGCACCAACCAACCGGCACCGACGAGACGGTTCAGGCGCTGTCGATCCCGATGCAACTGCTCGTGGTCCGAATGCCAGTGGCCGTCGTACTCCACCGCCACCCGGACGGCGGGCCAGGCGAGGTCGGGATGCAGGACCAGCCCGCCGGACACCTGCACCGGATGCTGAACCACCGGTCGAGGCAGACCGGCCAGCACCAGGCGGACGCGCAGCTGCGACTCGGCCGGCGACTGGGCCGCCGGCTCAGCCAGATCGAACAGCCAGCTTGCCCGGCGTAT
Organism: Micromonospora sp. ATLC16; assembly: GCF_057196645.1. Lineage (NCBI taxonomy): Bacteria > Bacillati > Actinomycetota > Actinomycetes > Micromonosporales > Micromonosporaceae > Micromonospora > Micromonospora sp. ATLC16. The sequence continues at coordinate 112,112 of NZ_JBXUOW010000004.1, read as the reverse complement.
CCCGGGACGGCCGTCGTGCAGGGCCGCGAACCTGGTGAGAGCTGCCCGTGTGGTGAGTCCCCGGCCGAGCAGGGTGTCGATGATCGCGATCGCGCGGGTCGGCTGGAGCCAGACGGCGCTCTCCCAGGCTGCCCGGGTCGGGTCGGTGCGGCGGAGCGTGCCCGTGCCGATGCCCTGGAGCCAGGGTTCCTCAGACATCGTGTGGACTTGCAGGCCGGGTTGGCTGCGCAGCCCGGCTGGAGCCGGCACGAGCACGTGAACCTTGTCGGTGAAGCTTGCGGCATGCTCGACGCCGTGCAGGTACGCCGCCGACGGGCCGGCGAACGCTGCCGCGACCGGCAGTTGCAACGCCACGGCACGGCAGGCCAGCTCGTGATCGCGATCGAGCCGGGCATCGGCGTAGATGCCCCGTCGCAGCCGCACCCAGGCGGAACTGCGCAGCTGGTAGGCGGTGAGCAGGCCCTGGTGGACGGCGTCCGAGCCGCGGAACACCTGCCACGCAAGGGCCTCTGGTCGGTGTGCTTGAGCTGGCATGCGTACGAGCCTGCGCGCCCTGCGGTCGCCTCGGCAGCCCCTGTGGACAACCCCGGACGTGACACCGACGGTCTCCTGTGGATAACTTTCCCGGTCCTCGCCAAGTGTGTTATAGGCCCTGTGAACAGCCGGAGCCGGCTCGGGCGGCAAGGCCTCCACGGCGGGTCGGTGCGGCAGCGTCTGTTCAGGGGCCCGCCGGGCGGGCCCTGCGTGGTGGCTCCAGCTCGACTTGCGGCAAGTTGGGGTCTCAAGCCGAGGTTTGGCCGCAACTTGCCGCAAGTCGCGCCGAGCAGCGGGCAAGGCGGAGTCGCGGCGGGCAAGGCGGGGGCGCGGCGGGCAGTGCGGGGTCGCGGCGGCGGGTGGGGCCGGTGGGTCAGGTCAGGGCGGTGGTGATGGCGGTGGCGGCGGCCAGCACCTGCGCGCCGACGGCCTCGGCGTCCAGCGGGGCCAGGGCCACCACTCCGACGCTCGCCTCCAGGCCAGGCACCCCGAGCACCGGGGCGGCCACCCCGTACGCGCCGGGTTGCAGCTCGCCGGCGGTGCTCACCGGGCCGGCGTCGCCTGACCGGCCGGCCAGGATGGCCCGCCCGGCGGCACCGCGTTCCAGCGGATGGCGGGCCCCGGTCCGGTACGCGACGTGGAACGACGTCCAACTCGGCTCGACCACCGCCAGGGCGACCCCCTCACCACCCTCCACCACCGTCAGGTGGGCGGTGGCACCGGCCTGTTCGGCCAGCCGCCGCAGCGCGGGCAGCGAGCCCTCGGCGAGCAGCGGTTGGGCCCGCCGGGCCAGGTGCAGCACCCCGGCGCCGAGGCGCAGCCGGCCGTCGGCGTCGCGGCGCAGCAAAGCGTGCCCGGCGAGCGGTCCGACCAGTCGGTAGACGGCGGCCCGACCGATGCCCAACCGGCTTGCGGCCTCGGTGACGGTCAACCCGCCCGGCACCTCCGCCACCAGGTGTAGCAGCCGCAGTCCCCGGTCCAGCGTCTGGGACGCCTCGCCGCCTGCCGCCGTCCCGCTGGGCGTTGACCCGCCTGCAACCGACCCGCCTGCAACCGACCCGGCTGGCGCCGGACCGTCCGGCACTGCCGGCCGGGAGGCCGGACCGGGCGTCGCTGGAATGCTCACGACCAGCAGCGTACGGCGAGCGGGCGGTCATCGGCAGGCGCGGAGCGGTCGGGTGCTACCCGGCTCCGACCGGGCAGGCAACAGCGGACGGCTACCCTTGTACGGTGACGCTACGCCTGTATGACACCGCCACCCGATCGGTGCGGGACTTCGTCCCGCGGGAAGCCGGCAAGGTGGGGGTCTACCTGTGTGGTCTCACCCTTCAGGCGCCGCCGCACATCGGTCACCTTCGCTCCGGGGTCAACTACGACGTGTTGCGCCGCTGGCTGGCGGTCGCCGGCTTCGAGGTCACCTTCATCCGCAACGTGACCGACATCGACGACAAGATTCTGGTCAAGGCGCAGGAGCAGGAGCGCCCCTTCTGGTCCATCGCGTACGCCAACGAGTTGAAGCTCGCCGAGGCGTACCGGGCGTTGAACGTGCTGCCACCCACCTACGAGCCACGCGCCACCGGCCACATTCCCGAGATGCACGAGTTGATCGCGCAGTTGATCGAGCGGGGGCACGCCTACCCGGCCACCGACGGCTCCGGCGACGTGTACTTCGACGTGTGCTCGTGGCCGTCGTACGGTGCGTTGTCCAACCAGTTGCCCGACGACATGCAGTCCGCCGGTGACGCGCCGGACCGGGGTAAGCGTGACCCGCGTGACTTCGCGCTCTGGAAGGGCGTCAAGCCGGACGAGCCGGCGGATGCCTACTGGCCGTCGCCGTGGGGGCGGGGCCGACCCGGCTGGCACATCGAGTGCTCGGCGATGTGCCGGCGTTATCTGGGCGCGGAGTTCGACATCCACGGCGGTGGGCTCGACCTGACCTTCCCGCACCACGAGAACGAGCTGGCCCAGTCCCAGGCCGCCGGCCTGCCCTTCGCCCGGTACTGGGTGCACCACGGCCTGCTCGGCATCGGCGGGACGAAGATGGGCAAGTCGCTGGGCAACGCCCTCGACCTCGACTACGTCGCCACCCTGGGGGTGCGCCCGGTCGAGCTGCGGTACTACTACGTGGCCGCCCACTACCGCTCCCGGATCGACTACTCGGAGGAGGCGCTGCGCGAGGCTGCCGTCGCGTACCGGCGGATCGAGGGCTTCGTGACGCGGGCCGTGGAACGGGTCGGCGCGGGTGGGCTCGGCGAGTTGCCGGCCGCGTTCGCCGCCGCGATGGACGACGACCTGAACACCTCGGCCGCGCTGGCGGCGTTGCACGAGGTGCTGCGGGACGGCAACAACGCGCTGGCCGGTGGGGACGATGTGACCGTCCGCACCACGCTCGCCAGCGTGCGCGCGATGCTGGATATCCTCGGGGTCGACCCTCTCGACCCGGTCTGGACCGGCGGAGCCCGGGCGAGCGACCTCCGTGGTGTGGTGGACTCCCTGATCGCCCTGGCACTGGAACAGCGCGCGCAGGCTCGGGTCCGCAGGGACTGGGCCGCCGCGGACGCGCTGCGGGATCAACTCAAGCGGGCCGGAGTGGTGGTCGAGGACACCCCACAGGGGCCGCGTTGGACTATTGGAGAGCAGGACTGATGGCCGGCAATTCGCAGCGCCGTGGTCGGCGGGTGGCGTCGAGGGCCAGTGCCCCGAAGGGGTCCGGTGGAAAGAACCGGGACTCCCTCGCCGGGCGCGGCCGGACGTTGCCGGCCGACGAGCGACCCTGGCACAAGGCGTACTCCGGCACCGAGAAGCTGCCGCAGCGCACCGCGTGGAAGCAGGAGAAGGAGCGTCGGGCGGCGGCCGAGGAGGGGCGTGCCCCGAAGATCGGCCAGCCCGGCAGCAAGGACACCACCTGGGGTAAGGGTGGCGGTCGGGGGGCGGCCAACGCGAAGCCGGCCCGGGGCCGGCAGCCCGCGGCGCGTGGTGGGCCCCGGGTGGCGCCGGGACGCAAGTCCAACCCGGCGAAGGACTCCCCGGAGCTGCTGGTCGGTCGAAATCCGGTGCTGGAGGCGCTGCGTACCCAGGTGCCGGCGACCGCGCTCTACACGGCGCAGGGCATCGACGTCGACGACCGGGTCAAGGAGATCATCCGCACCGCCGCCGACCGAGGCATCGCGATCCTCGAAGTCAGCCGGGCCGAGCTGGACCGGATGACCGGGGGAGTGCTGCACCAGGGCGTCGGTCTCCAGGTGCCGCCGTTCGCGTACGAGCCGTTCGAGGACCTGGTCGCCGCTGCACTGGAACAGCCGGTACCGCTGCTGGTGGCGCTGGACGGGGTCACCGATCCGCGTAACCTCGGCGCGGTGATCCGCTCCGCTGCGGCGTTCGGCGCGCAGGGTGTCTTCGTACCGGAGCGGCGGGCCGCCGGGATCACCGCGACCGCCTGGCGGACCAGCGCGGGCGCGGCGGCCCGGGTGCCGGTGGCCCAGGTGACCAACCTGACCCGGTCGTTGAAAGCCTGTCAGGACGCCGGGTTCGTGGTGGTCGGCCTGGACGCCGACGGGGAGACGGACCTGTACGACCTGGAGGCCGCCGTCGGCCCGCTGGTCGTGGTGGTCGGCTCGGAGGGGCGAGGGCTGTCCCGCCTGGTCGGGCAGACCTGCGACCTCACCGTCAGCATCCCGATGATCTCCGACGTGGAGTCACTGAACGCCAGCGTCGCCGCCGCGGTCACGCTGGCCGAGGTGGCGCGCCGCCGGGCCGTCGAGGGCTGAGAGACGCAGAGCGTACGCCAAAAGGGGCGGCCCGCCATCGGCGGACCGCCCCCTTTGGTTGCTAACTCAGATGCGCTGCCCGGTGGCAGAGTGGAAGACGTGGCTCTGGCCGGTACGCGGCTTCACGAAGATCGTGTCGCCGAGCTTCGGCATGGTCCGACGGTCGGTACGGACCACGAACCGCTCGGAGGCACCGTCGAGCGCGGCGTGACCGTAGACGTTGGCGTCGGAGCCCAGGTCCTCGACCAGCTCGACCACGACCGGCATGCCGCCCTCGTTCGGGCTGACGATGTCGCAGTCCTCCGGACGGAAGCCCACGGTCACCTTGCCGTCGCCACCCTCGGCGTTTGCCGCCTCGACCTGCTCGCGGGTCAGCGGCACGGACATCTCGGCGAACGACGCGCCCTGCTCGCCGAACGGCACGGTCTTGATGTTCATGGCGGGCGAGCCGATGAACCCGGCGACGAAGACGTTGGCCGGGGTGTCGTAGAGCGTCCGCGGGGTGTCGACCTGCTGGAGCACGCCGTCGAGCATGACCGCGACCCGGTGGCCCATGGTCATGGCCTCGACCTGGTCGTGGGTGACGTACACGGTGGTGATGCCGAGCTTGGCCTGCAGCGACGCGATCTGCGTACGGGTCTGCACCCGCAGCTTGGCGTCGAGGTTCGACAGCGGCTCGTCCATCAGGAAGACCTGGGGTTCCCGGACGATGGCCCGGCCCATCGCGACCCGCTGGCGCTGACCACCGGAGAGTGCCTTCGGCTTACGGCTGAGGTACTCCTCCAGCTGGAGCAGCGTCGCCGCCTCCTTGACCCGCCGGTCGATCTCGGACTTGGAGGTCTTGCGCAGCTTGAGCGCGAACGCCATGTTCTCGTACACCGTCATGTGCGGGTAGAGGGCGTAGTTCTGGAAGACCATCGCGATGTCGCGGGCCTTCGGCGGCAGGTGGGTGACGTCCCGGTCGTCGATGTAGATCGCGCCGTCGTCGACGTCCTCCAGACCCGCGAGCATGCGCAGGCTGGTGGACTTACCACAACCGGAGGGGCCGACGAGGACGAGGAACTCGCCGTCGCCGATCTGGAGGTCGAGCTGGTTGACCGCGGGGCGTTCGGTGCCCGGGTAGATCCGGGACGCCTTCGCGTAGGTGACCGTAGCCATGAGGGGGACGCTTCCTTTCACCGGCAGGAACGTGCCGGACGATCCGAGTGAAGGAGCGACCGGCACGGATGCCCGTACCGGCGCCACGGCCGCTGCGGGACGGACCCGTGTCGGCCGTGTCACTGCACGGTAAACGGCTTTCGCCGCAATGCCAAGGTTCACCGTCGAGCGGTACTTTCGAAGCATTCGCATTCCGGTCACTCGGGCACGGTCGGACACGAATCGACGTCCACGGGTCGGGATGTCGACGTTTCCCATGCTGGGGACCCCTGCCGAGCAGGAAAAGCGGACGTCGGTCGCTATGCTGGCCACGACACAACGCCCCTGTAGCTCAGCTGGCCAGAGCACCCGCCTTGTAAGCGGGATGTCGCCGGTTCGATCCCGGCCGGGGGCTCCATCTGGATCACGCACGGCACACCGGGCGGACACCTGGGGGTGGCCGGGTGTTCAGACGGGCCGATTAGGCTCCGCCTCCACCCGTCACGCCGTGACCCGTCACCACGACCAGGGGCGCCCGCCACCGTGCACCATGCCAACCACTACTACGGGCACTCCCACGTGCTGGCCCGCTACTGCGGGCTCGACGACCGTGATCCGCCCCGCATCCACGGCTACCTCCAGCACGGCTGGAACATCGGCGACGGCATGGCGTACGACCACGAGTTCGTTCCGGGCGTACCGCTGTTCCTGTGGTCGGAGCGGACCCGGCGGCGTGCCTGGTCCCTCGGCCGTCGACAGACGTACGTGGTCGGTTCCCCGTGGGCGTACCTGTCGGCGATGGAACCGGACGACCCGCCACGGCGGGAGGGCACCATCTGGTACCCCTTCCACGGCTGGGAGGGGCAGCAGATCGTCGGCGACCACGACCGGCTGATCGACGAGATCCGAGCCGTCGAACCGGGGCCGGTCACGGTCTGTCTCTACTGGCAGGAGTACCGATCGGCCCGGGTACGCCAGCACTATGAGCGGGCCGGCTTCCGGGTGGTCTGCCACGGCTACCGGGGTGGCCGATGGCGCGACCTCGACCCGGGTTTCCTGCACCGGCAACTGGCCGAGCTGCGCCGGCATCGTCGGGTCGCCTCGAACCGGCTGTGCAGCGCCGTCTTTTACGGCATCCTGGCCGGCTGTGAACCGGCCGTCTACGGCGATCCGATGCAGCTGGCCGGCGAGGTGCCGATCTGGGGCGGCCAACCACGGATCCGCCGCCAGTGGGCGGCCCTGCACGGCCCGCAGGTCGATCCGGACAGGGCCCGTGCCCTGGCCGTCGCCGAGCTGGGTGCGGACCGGCTGCTGCCACCGGCCGAGCTGCGCCGGTTGTTCCGCTGGCCCGAGCCCGTCGACCGGCACCGGGCCACTGCCACTGCCACTGCCACTGCGGCCCGACCCGGCGGCGAGCAGCACGGCGTGACCGGCGGCGGCCAGCACGGCGGGGTTACCGGCGGAGAGGCGACGCGGTCCGCTCCGACATCCGGGCGGCACGGCACGGAGGTTGGTCGATGAGCGAGGTGCACCTGTTCGGTGACGAGATGCTCGGCTGGTCGGATCTCGACGGCGCGCACGGCCCGGGACCGGTACGCGGGCCGGGGTTGGCGGTCCTGCTGTCCGTCGCGGCCGGCCGCACGCTGGTGGTGGGGCCACACGATCCGCGCCTGCTCGACGCGCTGCCCTCGGCCGACCTGACCGTGCTGGTGCGGGGACTGCCCGACGCCGAGGTGCTGGCCGCCCGCTACGCCGACCGCGCGGGGGTGCGGGTGTGCTGCGGTGGCCCGGAGAAGCTCGCCGGCACGCCCCCGTACGACACCGTGGTCGCCCTGGACGGGCTGGGCCGCCTCGACTCGGTGGAGGGGACGCAGCTGTCCTGGAGCGAGACCTTCGAGGTGCTGGTGTCGGTGCTGCGACCCGGCGGCCGGCTGCTGCTCGGGGCCGAGAATCCACTCGGGCTGCACCGCTTGCTGACGTCGCCACCGCCGAGTGCCGACTCCGACTGGGCGGCACTCGGTGAGTACGACGACACCCGTCCCGCCGGCCCGGCACGGCTGCGGGCCCGGCTGACCGCGTCGGGGCTGCGGATCGGCGGTACCTGGGCGGTATTCCCGTCCCCCGTCGCGCCGGCCGCCCTGGTCGACCCGGAACTGCTGGCCGACCCGGAGGTGACCGGGTTCCTCCAGGCCGTCCTCAGCGACGCCGCCCTCAGCGACGCCGCCCTCAGCGACCGGGCCGTCCGCGGCTACGGCCGGGGCGGGGCGCATGACCCGGCCACCGGACGCGATGACCGGGTGCCGGCCGCACCGCCGCTGGCCGACCCGGCTCGGCTGGCCGGTTCCGCGGTCCGGAACGGAATCGCCGTCGAACTCGCGCCGGCCTGGGTGCTGCTCGGCGAGCGCCTGCCGGATCGGCTGACCCCGGCGGATCAGCCTGTCGCGCGCGCCCAGCCTGAGGTCGATCGGGCCGGGGCGACGCCGTCTGCGGCCCTGCTGGTGCGGAACGGTCGGCTCCGGCAGGTGCGCCGGGATTCGGTGGCCGGGTGGCGGTTCGCCGACGGCGAGGCGGTTCCGTCGGGGCGTACCGTCGAGGATCTGGTGGTGGCCGCGACGTTGCGCCGGGACCTGCCGGCGGTGCGGGCGCTGCTCACCGCCTGGCAGTCCGGTGCGACGGCGGGGATCCCGGCGGACGCCGTGGTCGTCACCCCGGCCGGCACCTGGCACGGGCTGGCCGAGGCCACTGAGCCGACGCTGGCGCTGCGACGGCTGGCCGCCAGGCTGATCGACACCGGGCTCGCCGACCTCTGGCCGGCCGGTGAGCTGGCCGGCATGCTGACCACGATGTCCGGTCGGGAGCCGGGGGCGTCGCTGGACCAGGTGGCGGGTGCGACTGCCGGCGGGTGGCGGGAACTGCTGATGGACCGCGACCGGCTGGCCCGCGAGCTGTCCGAGGCGCGCGCGCTCCGGGACTGGTACGAACGGACGCTGACCGAACGTGATGACGAGTTGAAGCGGCTGCGTCGGATCGTCTCACTGCTGCACGGCACCCCCACCGCACGAGCCGGCCGCCTCCTGCTGGCCGGTGCCCGCACCGCCCGCCGCACCCTCCGCACCGCTCGTTCCGCCGTCCGCCCCCTCCGCCCCACCGACTGACAGCCCCGTTCCCTGCCCGCGATCCGCGATCATGCAGTTCTGGCAGCAGCACAACGGCACAGAAGGCGCGTATCGGCGACCATAACTGCATGATCGCCGCGGCGGGGGTCGGGGTGGTGGGGGGTCAGGGTGGTGGGGGGAGGGAGTTGTAGAGGGCTTCGAGGCGGCGGGTCTGCTGGTGCAGGTCGAAGTCGGTCTCGGCGCGGTGGCGGGCGGCCTTGCCGAGATGATCGCGCAGCGGAGCGTCGGTGAGCAGGCGACGGAGATTGGCGGCGAGGGCCGGCCGGTCGCCCTCCGCGCAGAGCAGGCCGTTCGACTCGTGGGTGACCGCCTCGGGGATGCCACTGTGGTAGGTCGCGACGACCGGCACGCCGAGACTGAACGCCTCCAGGATCGTGGTGGGCAGTCCCTCGGTGTCGCCGTCCGACGCGGTACGCGACGGTGCGGCGAGCAGCCGGGCCTCGGCGATGTGCCGCATCACCTCGGACGGCGGCAGCGCGCCGGGAAACGTGGCGTCCACGCCCAACTGGGTGGCGCGGACGCGTACCCGCTCGTGCAGCGGCCCGGTGCCGACGAGCAGCACGCGGGGGCGCAGCTCGGACAGCATGCCCAGCGCCTCGACGAGATCCTCGACCCCCTTCTTCTCCACGAACCGCCCGACGAACACGACGTCCCACCGCTTCGGCCCGGCCGCCGGCTCCGGTGGCACCGGCACTCCGGTGTGATGGACGCGGATCTTGGCCGGATCCGCTCCCAGCGCCACCGCCCGGTCCCGGATCGCCCCGGAGACGGCCAGGATCAGCGCGGCCCGACCGAACATGACCCGCAGGTTCCGCCGATGCCGAGCACCGCGCGGACCGGGTGCCGCGGCCTGCCGGGTGACGTCGAGACCGTGCAGGGTGACGACCAGCGGGATGCCCAGCTGTTCGGCGGTACGGCTGACCAACCAGCCGTCCCCGCCGAAGTGCGCGTGCACCAACCCGGGGCGTAGCCGGGCCAGCAGCCGACGCAGCCGCGGTGAGCCGCCGGTCAGCCGCAACCGCAGCCATTCGCGGCGGCCACGCGGCGTGGCCGGAGACAACACCACGTCGCTGTCCCGGGACAGCGGTGAGGCCACCCGGACGGCGCCCAGGTAGACCGGACGCCAGGTGGACAGCGCGTCGGCCTGGTTGCGGATGAACGTCTCCGAGCCGGGTAGCAGGCAGCTGCGCCAGATCACGGCGACCCTATCGTCGGACATCGGCCCCGATCCCCGCCGCCCTGTCGGCGCCGGCCGGCCCCGTCGACGTCCCGGCGATCCTGGCGGCGTCGGCCGTCGCGCCCCCCGGCGCTCGTCGCCCGGCATCGACGCCGAGCCCGGTGTTCGCGGACCCCCCGGGCGAGGCCGGACCCCCGTGCCGGCCACGGCCGAGAATCCGGTCACGTACCCGGTGCCGTAGCTGCGGCGGAATCAGCCAGATCTGCCCGAACGTCAGGTAGTCGACGAGGCCCGGCCGCCCGTGCCGGCGAGCCTCGGCGAGCAGCAGCCGGAAGACGCGGAAACTGCGCGTGGGTGCGGCCATCGAGCTGATGATGCTCATCGTGATGGCCGCGTAAGCCCGTGGCGTGATCAGCGGCCGGATTCCGCGCAGCCACTCCAACTGGGCCTCCCACGGCGAGCTGAGGCTGATTCGTGGCCGGTCCTCGTCCTGGTGCCAGAGCACCAGCGGCTCGGCGGCGATGAGCAACTCGACGTCCGGGTGGCTGATCGCGCGTACGGTCCAGTCCAGCTCCTGCTGCCGGCGCAACCCGACGGTGAACGGCACCCGGCGCAGCAGCTCGGTCGGCGCCATGATGGTCGAGGTCTGGATGAACCCGTCGCCGTGGAACAGCCCGCGCCGCAGGGTGAGGTACTCGCAGATCGGCTCGCCCGGCTCCGGCAGCCGCCGGGGCATCACGAACTGTGTGCGGGGCGTCTTGTTGATCAGCCGGCTGGCGAGGATCGGGCTGTTCACCGTGGCGCTGCGGGCCAGCTCCAACTGCGTGGCGAGCTTGGTGGGGAGCCACTCGTCGTCGTCATCGAGCAGGGCGGTCCAGGGGGCGCGTGCCTCGCGTACGCCGGTGTTGCGGGCGTTGGGTGCGCCACCCTTGCCGGGCAACTCGACCACGCGCAGCCGGGGGTCACCGATCTCGGCGAGGGCCTTGCCGGTCTCCTCGTCCGGACCGTCCACCACGACGATCACCTCGATGTCGGTGACGGTCTGGGCGAGGGCGCTGCGCACCGCACGGCTCACCAGCTCTGGGCGGGCGAAGGTGGGGATGACCACGCTTACCTCGGGTGTGGACGGCATGACCACCTGCTCACTCGTGTCGGCTACGACGTGCGCGCACGGTGACGTTAGGAGGCGCGAGCGGCACTGAGGTGAATGCCGGGCTGCGATCAGGCGTACAGCGGCGGTCCTCGGGTGGCCCATCCGGCCGACACGGCGGGCGACGTCGCTAGGGTCGCTGCAGGTGACGCACGGCGTGGTGCGGCGGAGGGACGGTGCGGTGGTGGACGCGGACCTGGTGGTCGAGGTCACGGATGCGGTGGCCACGATGGTGATCCACGACCCGGGGCCGACCTCGAAGCAGCCAGCGAAGCTCGGGCCAGCGGGAGGGGCCGGCGGGCGCGGCGCCAGTGTGCAACGCCGCCCCCTGTGCCCGCCGGCCGGCCCGGATCTGGTGAATCCCGCAACGGCGGTTGACCTTGCATGATCACGGTAGGTGTGGGCGAGGTGAGGCGGCAACGCATTTTCGATGGCCGGTTCGGCACTGAACGCCGCCCCTGAGGTCAGCGTCGGGCGAGCAGACCACGCGGCCGGATCGAGTGGAGCGGCTCGGCGGCACCGCCCGCGGCGCGCAGGATGTGGTTTGCCGCGAGGATGCCGGTGGCCGCCGCCCGTTCCATCAGTGCGCTGGGGAAGTCGGTGCCGACGCCGTCGCCGGCCAGGTAGAGGCCGGCGGCGTCGGTGCGCACCCCCGGGCGTCCCGCGTGGCTGCCCGGCGTGAAGGCCGGCGCCTTCGCCTCGACCCGGGCGCGCAGTTCCCGTACCCGTAGTCGGTTCGTCTCCGGCCAGAGCACGGCCAGCTCGGCGCGCATCTGTTCGGCCAGCTCGGTGGCGGGCACGTCCGGCTCGCAGGCGTACGCGTGCAACTCGATCACCGAGCCGCCGGTGCGCTCGGCCCAGTGGCGGGACTCGCGCTCCAGCCGGTGGTACAGCGTCACCGAGTCCAACGTGGCCTGTCGGGACACCCCACTGAAGATTGCCCGCCCGGGGTCGACGTCCCCGTCGCACCAGTAGCGGGCGACCGCGTACGGCGGGCCGGGCCGGCCGTACGCGGGCATCGCCGCCGCCAGCCCCGGGGCCTGCTCGGCCAGCGACGGCGAGCCCTCGACCAGGGCGGCGAGTGCGGGCGGGTCGACGGCGAGCACGACGTGTCCGGCGCGGTGCGTGCGGTGCGTGCCGTGCACCTGCCAGCCGTCGGGATCGCGGTGCAGACCGGTGACCGGTTCCCCGGTGCGGATCCGGCCGCCGTGCCGCTCGACGTGCCGGGCCAACGGCCCCCAGATCGACGTCGCGTAGTCCTCGTCGGGGCAGTCGAAGGTCAGCCCTTCCGGATTGCCGAGCAGATAGAAGTGGAACTGCGCGATCATCTCGGCGGCCGACATCTCCGCTTCGTGGTTGAAGAACGAGTGGGAGAAGACCTCGAAGAGCATCGCCCTGGCCCGGTCGGGCAGGCGCAACGAGTCGAGCAGCTCGTCGGCGGTGGTGTGGTCGAACTCGGCGTAGGTGCGTACCGGGTCGTACGTCAGCAGGGGCAGGGCCGCGTCCCGGTCCATCCCCCGCAGGTCCCGCAGGCGCAGGCTGGGGCTGCGGGCGAGCAGGGTGAGCAGGTTCGCCGGCGGCGCGGGGGGCAGCCGCCCGAACTCCTCGGTCGGCCACTCGGCGCTGAGCACCGGATAGCCGGGGACGGCCCGCAGAAAACGCAGCGCCGGGTCGACCCGGCGCAGGATGTTCCGCCAGTTGTAGTACTGCCGGAAGAAGGCGTGGAAGCCGTGTTCGTTGACCTGGCCGGTGCCGTCGGCGAGGGTTTCCGGCCAGGCGCCGAGCCGGCCGCCGAGGGTGGGTGCGGCCTCCAGCACGGTCACCGCGACGCCGCGTTCGGCGAGCACCACCGCCGCGGACATGCCGGCGATGCCGCCGCCGACGACCACGGCGGTGACCGGATGCGGCACGCGGGGGGCACCACCTCCGCCGGGGTCGACCCGGTGCCGGCGTACGCCGATGAACCGTCCGGCCAACTGCGACAGCGTCACGCGAACCTCCCTGGTCGACACTGCACAGTGTGCGCTGCCGTTCACCCTGCGCAGCGACGGGGGCGGTCGGAGCTCGGCCAGACGTAGTCCAGGTCGTCGGGGATGTCGTCGCCGAAGATGGGGCGGTAGTGCGCCGGGTCCTTGCGGAGCAGCGACGAACGGTGGCTCAGGTGGACGTCGGTCCGGCCGAGCCACGGTGGCAGCTCCCCGGCGAGGGCGAGTTCCTGCTGGTTACGGACCTGCTCGACGCCGCAGGCGGCGGCCAGGTCGACGGTCAACGTGGTGGCGCAGGTGTCGGCCCGGCCGGCCGCGCACCAGACGGAACAGATGTCCAGCCCGTACCGGGTCAGGGCCTCCTCGTACCCGGCCCACATCTTCACCGCCGGGTGGTTGCGCCAGCCGTACATGGGCCAGGTCAGCCCGCGTAGCACCTGGATCGCCTCCACCCGCTGCTTGCCGAGCCGTCGTTGGTCCAGCGCCCGGGCGCTGGCCAGAAAGTCCGGGTACGGCAGGAAGGTCTGCATGCCGCTGCCCTACCCGCCGCCAGGCAGGACATGCCGCGTCGGGGTCGCCACGATCATGACGGGCTGCGCGGGCTGCGACCGGCTGACTACCATGCGGGGCATGGCGGAGCCGCTGCTCGATCGGGCCCTGCGGGCCAGCCGCCGGTTGCGGGTCAACGGCGAGTCCCGGGCGCACTACGTGATCTGTGGGCAGGATCCGCTCGCCTACTGGGTGGTGCGGACGATGCTGACCGGCGAGACACAGTCCGGCCGGGTGCGGATCACCCTGATCGTGCCGGAGCGTCGGCGTTCTCCCGGGCCGGACGGCCGTGACCTGCCGGGCATCGAGGTGATCCGGGCCGACCGGCTGGACGAGGTCACCTTCCGCCGGGCAGGGCTGGCCGATGCCGCGGGGCTGGCCCTGCTGCACCAGGACGACGTGGGCAACATGCACGCCGCGCTCTGCGCACAGGAGGTGGAGCCTCGACTGCGCCTGGTGGTGCGGATGTTCAACACCGGCCTGGCCAACGGCGTACGACAGATCTTTCCCGACTCGGCGGTGCTCTCGGACGCCTCGATGGCCGCGCCGGCCTTCGTGGCCGCCGCGCTCGGCGAGATCGCGCCGACGCACTTCCGGCACGGCGGGCGCACCCTCTACGTGGCCCGCCGCGACGACGTACGCCCGAGCGAGATCGTCTGCGGGGTGGCCGACACCCGCGACGCCCAGCAGGATCTGGTGCTGCCGGCCGACGACCGGGGCGCCGACGTGGTGCTCGCCGAGGCGGTTGGCCGGCCGGCCGGCACCGAGCTGGCCGCGCGGCGGCTGGTCCGGGCACGGCGGCGGCGTCGGCCGGTGGCGGTGGTGCTCCGGGCGATCCGCAGCTTCGCCACCCGGAAGATCGGAATCGCGGTGCTGGTGCTGCTCGCCATGGTGGCCGCCCTGGGCGGGCTGTACGCCAACGCGGCGCACGTCGGATGGGGTGACGCGCTCTACCTGACGCTCGTAACCACCCTGACCGGGCAGGATCCGGACACCGCCAAGTCGGCCGCCGAGCAGGTCATGCAGGTGGTGCTGAACCTCGCCGGGCTGGCGCTGATTCCGCTGATCACGGCGGTGGTGGTCGACGGGGTGGTGAACGCCGGACTGGCCCTGCACACCGGGCGGATCCTGCCCGAGCGCTCCGGGCACGTCGTGGTGGTCGGGCTCGGCAACATCGGCACCCGGGTGATGGCCCAGCTCAACGACTTCGGCGTCGAGGTGGTGGCGATCGACAAGAGCGCCGACGCGCGCGGTGCCGGGCTGGCCCGGCGGCTCGGCGTACCGCTGGTGGTGGGTGACGCGGCGCAGGAGGAGACGCTGCGGGCCGTCTCGGTGGCGACCTGCCAGGCGCTGGTGGTGGTCTCCACCGACGACGGGGCAAACCTGCGGGCCGCCCTGAACGCCCGTGCCCTCGACGACCAACTCCGCGTGGTGCTGCGACTCTTCGACGGCGACTTCGCCGAACGTGTCCAGCGGGCCTTCGGCATCGGCACCTCGCGCAGCGTCTCCTACCTGGCGGCACCGTCGTTCGCCGCCGCCCTGCTGGACCGGGCGATGATCGCCACCATCCCGGTGGGCCGGCACGCGTTGCTGGTCACCGAGGTTCCGGTGGCCGCCGGTTCGGACCTGGACGGTCGTACGCTCGCCACCGTCGGGCGGGCCGGCAGCGTACGTCTGCTCGCCCACGCCCGGGCGGGACAGCGCCTGGACTGGTCGCCGGACCCGCGCATGGTGATCATGGCTGGTGACCGGCTGACCGTGGTGGCCCGTCGGGCCGCTCTGAACGCGTTGCTCCGCGAGGTCGCGCCACCCGAGCCGGCACCGCCGTCCGGCACACCGGTGCCGCGCGAGGCGACGGAGTGACGCCCAGCTGACTTCCAAGGTGGTGTGGAAGTCGTGGGAATCCGGCACAGGTCATCCCCGGGAGACGGAGTGACCCTGTCAGCGGCGGGCTGACCGGAGGGCGTACCAGGCGCCGCCGAGGGCGAGCACGCCGAGACCGGCGAGCACGCTGGACAGCGGCAGGTTGACGGCGAGCAGCACGCAGCCGACCAGCCCCGCCACCGCTAGTGCCTGCACCGGCAGTCTCCGCTCCGGTTCCCGTCCCAGGGTCAAGGCCGCCGCGTTGGTGATGGCGTAGTAGACAAGCACCGTGCAGGCGGAGAAGCCGATCGCTCCGCGCACGTCGCCGAGCACCACGACCAGGATCACCACGGCGGCCACCGCCAGCTCGGCCCGGTGCGGCACCTGGCGCCGGGGATGCACCGCGGCCAGCCCGGCGGGCAGGTCCCGGTGGCGAGCCATCGCCAGCGTGGTGCGACCGACCCCGGCCAGCAGGGAGAGCAGCACGCCGGTCACCGCGATCGTCGCGCCGGCCCGGACCACCCACTCCAAGCCGGGCAGCCCGACCGCACCCACCACGTCGGCCAGGGGCGCGGCGGAGGCGGCCAGCCGGTCCGCGCCGAGGACGCCGACGGCGACGACCCCCAGGACCAGGTAGATCACCAGCACCAGACCGAGCGCCAACGGCACCGCCCGGGGAATGGTGCGCTGCGGATCGCGTACCTCCTCGCCGAGGGTGGCGATCCGGGCGTACCCGGCGAAGGCGAAGAAGAGCAGCCCGGCAGCGGTGAACACGCCGCGGATAGTGCCGCCGGGCTGGCCGATCCGGTCGACGGAGATGCTCGTCGCGCCGGCCACCGCGACGAGCGCGAGCACGGCGAGCACCAGGACCACCAGGATTCGGGTGGCGGCGGCGGTCTTGCCGATGCCGCGCAGGTTCACCGCCGTCACGGCGACCACCGCCAGCACCGCGACGAGCCGGGCCTGTCCCGGCCAGAGGTACGCCCCGATGGTCAGCGCCATCGCCGCGCAGCTGGCCGTCTTGCCGATCACGAAACCCCAGCCGGCGAGGAACCCGGCGAACGGGTTCAGCCGCTCCCGACCGTAGACGTAGGTGCCGCCGGACTCGGGATAGCGGGCGGCCAGCCGGGCGGAACTTGTCGCGTTGCAGAACGCGATGACCCCGGCCAGGGCCAGGGCGACAAGCAGGCCGGTGCCACCGGCTGCCGCCGCGGCGGGAGCGAAGACCACGAAGATGCCCGCGCCGAGCATCGACCCGAGACCGATGACGACGGCGTCCGGCACCCCCAGCCGACGCGCGAGTCGGTCCACGGCGGCACCCTACCGGTACCGGATGAACGGCCCGTCCCACTGCCGAAGGGGACCGGGCAGCGGCAGCTCGTCCCAGGGCACCCGGTGCAGCAGCCGGTCCAGCAGCAACCCCAGCAGCAGCCCGGCCACCGAGTCGGTAAGCCAGTGCCAGCCCAGATACGTGGTGGTGCACAGCACCACGGTCGGTGGCACGATCCGCACCAGGAGCACCAACCGAGGGGGTACGGCCCGGCCGATGCTGGCCAGCAGCGGGACGAGCAGCAGCGCGAGCACGCCGTACCAGACGATCGCGTTGGCGACGTGCCCGGACGGGTAGGACTGGGCGAACCGCACCGGCAACTCGTCCTGGAAGAGCGGGAGCGTCTGCTCCGGCGGCAGGAACGGCTCCTTGACGCTGGCGCTCGGCGCGGGCCGGGCCGTCCAGACCTTCAGCGGGCCGATCGTCAGGTTGGTGAGGACGAAGGCCGCCACGGGGACGAGCAGCGGGCGCACGGACCGCAGCCGGACCGCGAGCAGCACTCCCAGCCCGGCCGCGATCAGCGTCAGCGGGGTGCCCTGGCCGAGGTAGTTGAGCACGACCGCGATCCATCGGGCGGCCGTGGGCCGGTGCGCGTCGGCCCAGTCCGCCACCGCGCGGTCGATCCCGAAGAACCAGTCGGCGGCGAGGGCGGCGGTCAGGCCGGTGAGAGCGGCGAGCAGCAGAGCGTCGAACCACCAGCCGGCCGGGCGTACCGGTGCCGGGCGGATTCTCCGGCGTACCGATGTCGTCTCCCGCACCCCGATCACGCTACCGGCCCGCGCGACGCCTCCGGTGGACGGCGACTGTGGGGCGAGCCACGAAGGGAGGCGTTCCGGCGGAGGAAACGTCAAACTTGACGCCGTGCGGATCACCTCGGCCCTCGTCGACCCGGCGTTGCTCGACCTTCCCTGGTCGACCCCGCTGGAGCAGTGGCCAGCCGAGCACCTGGTCGCGCTGCCGCAGGGCATCTCCCGGCACGTGGTGCGGTTCGTGCAGTTGGGTGGGTACGTCTACGCGGTGAAGGAGACCGGCGAGCGGGTGGCCGAGCGGGAGTACGACCTGCTGCGTGCCCTGGAACGGATCGACTTTCCGTCGGTGCAGGCGGTGGCGATCGTCGCCGACCGGGAGTCCGACGCGGGTGAGCCGCTGGACCCGGTACTGATCACCCGTCATCTCCAGTTCTCCCTGCCGTACCGGGCGCTCTTCTCCCACACGCTGCGGCCACCGACGATGGGACGACTGCTCGACGCGCTCGCCGCGCTGCTGGTCCGGATGCATCTGACCGGCTTCTTCTGGGGCGACTGTTCGCTGTCGAACACGCTGTTCCGGCGGGACGCGGGTGCCTTCGCCGCGTACCTGGTCGACGCCGAGACCGGCGCGCTGCGCAGCGCGCTCTCCAACGGCCAGCGTGGCGAGGATCTGGAGATCGCCCGGGTCAACATTTTCGGCGAGGCGCTCGACCTTCAGGCGGCCGGCCTGCTGCACGACTCGATCGACCCCGAGGTGGTCTGCGAGGAGGTGGTGCAGCGCTACGAGCGGCTCTGGCACGAGATCACCTACGAGCAGCAGGTCGAGCGCGCGGCCCGGCACGACATCGAGGGGCGCATCCGCCGGCTCAACGAGCTGGGCTTCGACGTGGCGGAGGTGGCCATGTCGAGCATCGACAACGGCCGGTACCTGATCCGACCGAAGGTGGTCGACGCCGGGTACCACCATCGTCGGCTGCTCCGCCTCACCGGGCTGGACGCCGAGGAGAACCAGGCCCGCAAGCTGCTCAACGACCTCGACGCGTACCGGGCGGAGAGCGATCTGACCGACGAGCAGCAGGCCGCGCACCGCTGGCTGACCGAGGTGTTCGAGCCGGTGGTGCGGGCGGTACCGGCACACCTGCGGCGCAAGCTGGAGCCGCAGGAACTGTTCGCCCAGATCATCGAGCACAAGTGGCTGCTCTCCGAACAGGCGGGTCGGGACGTGGGGATGCGTCACGCGGTGCAGTCATTCCTGTCGGACGTGCTGGTGCACCGCCCCGACGAGCAGGCCGTCCTCGGCGTGGAGATCCCCGCGGGCTGACCTGGCGGCTGCCGGATCACTCCACCCAGGCGCCGGCCCGCATCACCCGGACGATCTCCAGGTCGTCGTTGAGCACCACCAGGTCGGCGCGGAGCCCGGTCTGGAGAGTGCCCACCTCGTCGCCGAGGCCGACGGCGAGGGCCGGCGTGGTGGACGCCATCCGTACCGCGTCGGGGACCGAGACCCCGGCGGCGACCGCACGACGCAGCGCCGCGTCCATGGTCAGCGTGCTCCCCGCGATCACCCCGTCGCGGGAGAGCCGGGCCACCCCGTCGGTCACGGTCACCGTCTGGCCGCCCAGCTCGTACTCGCCGTCCGGCATTCCGGCGGCGGCCATCGCGTCGGTGACCAGCGCACAGCGTTCCGGTCCGGCGGTGGAGGTGGCGAAGGTGAGCGTCCCCTCGTGCAGGTGCACCCCGTCGGCGACCAGCTCGCAGATCACGTTCGGCGCGCCGAGCAGCGCCACCACCGGGCCGGGGTCGCGGTGGTGGACCGGGCGCATCCCGTTGAACAGGTGGGTGCCGACGGTCGCGCCCGCCGCCACGGCGGCGCGGGTCTGGTCGTACGTTCCGTCGGTGTGGCCGACGGCGGCCACCACCCCGTGCCGGGTGAGCAGTTCCACGGCCTCCAGCGCGCCCGAACGCTCGGGGGCGAGAGTGACCATCCGGACCGCACCGTCACCGATCTTGATGAGTTCGGTCAGCTCCTCGATGGACGGGTCCCGCAGGAACTCCGGGTTCTGCGCGCCGCACCGGGCGGCGGAGAGGTAGGGCCCCTCGAAGTGGATGCCGCCCAGCACGCCGTCGCGGACCAGCGGCGCGAAGGCGGCGGTGGCCGAGCGCATCAGCTCGAACGGGGAGCTGACCAGGCTGGCCAGCAGGCTGGTGGTGCCATGTTCCAGGTGGAACGCGGCAGCGGCCCGTGCCTGGTCGGCGTCGCCGGTGGTGAAGGTGTGCCCGCCGCCGCCATGGCTGTGGATGTCCACGAACCCGGGCACGATCCAGTGCCCGTCGCGCACCGACGGGTACTCGGCGACCGCACTGATCCGGTCACCTCTGACCTCGACGCATCCCTGCCAGATCACCCCGCCGGGGGTCACCACCTTGCCGTTCACCCGTACGGTCATGGCGTCTCCATCTGGTCGAGGGCGAGCAGGGCGGCGCCGAGGCAGCCCGCCTCGTCGCCGAGGACGGCCGGGACCAGTTGCGGCTCCCGGTGGAAGGTCAGCCGGTCCCGCAGCGCGGCACGCAGCGGGTCGAACAGTCCGGCGCCGGCCTGGGCCAGGCCGCCGCCCAGGACGATGGTTGCCACGTCGTACAGAGCCTGGGCGGTGGCGAGGCCGTCGGCGAGTGCATCGACAGCCTCTCGCCAGACCTGGGCGGCCAGTTCCTCGCCGGCCGCGGCTCGAGACGCCACCTGGGCGGCGGTCACCATGGTTCGCCCCGGGTCCGGTCCGACGGCGAACCCATCGCCCGACGTGCTACCGGTGCGCGGGGTCGTGGCCGTGCTGGTGGTGTCGGCGGCCCTGCCGGTGGCGGTGAGCTCGGCGTAGCGGCGGGCGACGGCCGAGGCGGAGGCGACGGCCTCCAGGCAGCCCGGCCGTCCGCAGCCGCAGACCGGTCCGTCGGGACGGACCAGGATGTGACCGAGTTCCCCGGCGGCGCCGTGCGCCCCGGTGGCGGTCGAGCCGGCCACCACGTGCGCGGCGGCGATGCCGGTGCCGATCGCCACGAAAAGCACGTGCCCGGCGTTTCGGCCGGCACCCAACCGCGCCTCGGCGAGGCCACCGGCGCGCACGTCGTGGCCGAGCGCCGTGGGTAGCCCGAGCCTCGCGGACGCCAGCTCGCGCAGCGGTACGTCCCGAAAGCCGACGTTCGCCGACCAGACCGCGACCCCGCGCGCCTCGTCCACGACGCCTGGCACCACGATGCCGAGCGCGGTCGGTGTGAGCCCGTCCGCGCGCGCCTTGCCGGCCAGCCCCTCGGCCACCGTGAGGATCGTCTCGACCACGGCGTCGGGTCCGCGCGCGGCGTCGGTGGGGTGTCGTTCGGCGTACCGTACGGCACCGTCCACGCCGACCAGCGCGCACTTCATCCCGGTGCCACCCACGTCCAACGCGACGGCAACATCTTCGATCACGTGAGTACCACGGACCGGCTCAGGTGCCGGGGCGCGTCGGCGTCGAGGCCGCGACTGGAGGCCAGCGCGACGGCGAAGCGCTGGGCCAGGATCAGGTCGGCCATCGGGTCCACCGGGGTGCGCCCGGCAGCCCATCGGCCGAGCGCCGTGCGGTAGCCGTGGGTGCGGCTGTGTGCGAAGGATGCGCCGGTGGCCGCGACGTCCTCGGGCAGTCCGTCGGGCAACTCGCCGAAGGCCCAGACCAGCCGGCCGGGAGCGGCCACCGAGATGGGGCCGTGCCGGTAGTCCATCGCGGGGTACGCCTCGGCCCAGAAGGTCGCCGCCTCGCGGCACTTCAGCGCGGCCTCCTGGGCCAGCCCGATCGTCCAGCCCTTACCGAGGAAGGTGGCCTGCTCGATCAGGCTCGGGTCGATCGGCAGTGGGGCCCGGACGGCGACCTCCGCGTCGGCGACCAGCGCGGTCATGTTGTCACCGAGGTGAGCGCGGAGCAGCGCCAGCGCGGTGGTGGCGAAGCGGGTCTGCACCACGGAACGTTCGTCGGCGAACGGCAGGGTGACGGCGGCGTCTGCGCTCTCCACCACCGGCGAGCCGGGATCGCCGACCAGCGCCGTGGTCGGTGTCCGGCCGCGCAGCGTGGCGAGCAGGTCCAGCACCTCCGTGGTGGTGCCGGAGCGGGTGATCGCCAACAGCCGGTCGTAGCGGCGGCCGACGGGGAACTCGCTGGCCTGGAAGGCGTCGGTCTCGCCCTGGCCGGCCGCCTCGCGGCGGGCCGCGTACGCCATGGCCATGAACCACGACGTGCCGCAGCCGACGACGGCGACCCGCTCGCCGGGGCGGGGGAGGCGATCGAGCATCGCCGGGGCCAGCTCGCTCGCCTGGCGCCAGCAATCCGGCTGGCTCGCGATCTCCGCGTGGACGTACGCCATGAGAACTCCTCGCAGGGCAGAGCCTTGCGCATTACGGCTCGTTAATCCCGTCTTTCGCGCGCCATTCTGCGTGAAACTTACCGGAAATGGCAACCACGGGTCCGATCGCGCAGAGGTGGTTTTTGCCTCTTCGTAGTTTCGAGCACTACTGTGCACGCAACCAATCACCGATCGTGCAGACGGGAGCCCGGGGTGGACCGCTACGCGAGATGGAACGCCCTGCTCGAAATGCTCACCGACTCGGGCCGGGTCACCGTGGAGGAGGCCGCCGAGCGGCTCGACGTCTCGCAGGCGACCATCCGGCGCGACTTCGACCAACTCGCACAACAGCAGATGATCACGCGTACCCGGGGTGGGGCGGTCGCCAACGGGGTCTCGTATGACCTGCCGCTGCGCTACAAGACCGCCAAGCACTCGGCGGAGAAGCAGCGCATCGGGGCGGCGGCGGCCGCGCTCGTCTCACCCGGCACGGTGGTCGGCCTCAACGGCGGCACCACCAGCACCGAGGTGGCCCGGGCGCTGGCGGTGCGTCCGGACCTCAACACCAACGCCGAGGGTGCGCAGCTGACCGTGGTCACCAACGCCCTGAACATCGCCAACGAGCTGCTCGTCCGGTCCCGGATGAAGGTGGTGGTGGCCGGCGGCGTGGTGCGGCCCAAGTCCTTCGAACTGGTCGGCCCGCTGGGCGGGGCGCTGCTGCGTGAGGTCACCCTGGACGTGGCGCTGCTCGGGGTGGACGCCATCGATCCGCTGCTCGGTGCGGCGGCCCATCACGAGGGTGAGGCGGCGATGAACAACCTCATGGTGGCGCGGGCCAAGCGGGTCGTGATCATTGCGGACTCGTCCAAGCTGGGCGGTCACGCCTTCGCGCGCATCTGCCCGGTCGACCGGGTCGAGACGCTGGTCACCGATTCCGGGGCCGCGCCCGAGGTGGTCGACGCCTTCCGCGCCGCCGGGGTCCACGTCATCTGCGCCTGAGCGCTCCGGCCCGAAGGTCGGCGTGGTGGCATTGCCCGCGACTGCATACCGCGTATGGTGTGGTCGTGCCCACACATCAACGGGGGAGGTGCAGCTTGCCAGCTGTCCTGGAAATCGAAGGTCTACGAAAGACGTACCGAAGTCGACGCCGTGGCACCCGCAACGCCCTGGACGGCTTCGACATGCGGGTCGACGCGGGCCAGGTGCACGGCTTCCTCGGTCCCAACGGGTCCGGCAAGACCACCACGCTGCGTACGCTGCTCGGCCTGATCCGGCCGGACGGCGGCCGGATGGCGATCCTCGGGCACGAGGTGCCCGGGACGCTGGACCGGGTCGCCCCGCAGGTCGGCGCGATCGTGGAGAGCCCGCAGTTCTTCCCGCACTTCACTGCCCGGGACACCCTGTCGTTGCTGGCGGGTGCCGGCGACCTGCCCGAGCAGCGGGTCGACGAGGTGCTGGAGCTGGTCGGTCTACGCGACCGGGCCGGTGAGCGGATCAAGACGTACTCGCTCGGCATGAAGCAGCGGCTCGCGGTCGCCTCGGCGCTGCTCAAGAATCCGCGGCTGCTGATCCTGGACGAGCCGGCCAACGGTCTCGACCCGGGCGGCATCCGGGAGATGCGCACGCTGATGCGCGACCTCTCCGAGAACGGCATGACGGTGGTGCTGTCCAGCCACATTCTCGGCGAGATCCAGCTGATCTGCGACTCGGTCACCATCATCTCGTCGGGCCGGCGGGTCGCCTTCGGCCCGGTCGACGAGGTGCTGGCCCAGCACTCCTCCGGCGCGGTCCGGGTGCGGCTGGAGGCGGTCACCGATCTTCCGGTCGCCGCCACGGCGCTGACCAGGGCGGGCGTACGCGTCACCAGCAACGACGACCACCTGATGCTCGCCGGAGTGGACAAGCCGGCCACGGTCACCCGACTGCTGGCCGAACAGGGCCTCTACGTCAGCGAACTCGCGCCGATCGCGGTCGACCTGGAGAGCGTCTTCCTGGAACTGACCGCCACCGCGCCGGTACCCGGCCAGCACCGGCAGGTCGACCAGTCCGTACGAGTCGACGGGACGGCGCCGTCCGCGCCGGCCGGAGGAGGTTGGGGCGCGTGAGTCTCTTCCGTACCGAACTACGCCGGCTGGGCAAGCGGCGTTTCGCCCGTTGGATGACCGCCGGTGGCCTGCTGGTGCTGGTCCTGGTGGTGGCCGGCATGTTCCTCAGCAACCAGAAGATCGGCCCGGACCAGCTCGCTGAGGCGCGGCGGGCCGCCGACCAGCAGCATCAGGATCAGATCCGCTGGGCCGAGCAGGAACGCACGGACTGTGAGCGGGCCAAGGCGGCGGGTGAGAACGTCGACTACTACCCGGACGACTGTGCCGAGATCACGCCGCCGCCTCGGGAGTCGATCGAGGAGCAGTGGTTCCTGCCCTCGACCTTCGACTTCCGGAAGAGCTTCGGGGAAATGCTGATCCCGCTCGCCGGGATCCTGGCCCTGGTCGGGTTCGTCGTCGGTGCCTCGTTCGTGGGTGCCGAGTGGAACACCGGCGGGATGATGAACCTGCTGCTCTGGCGGCCGAAGCGGCTGACCGTCCTGCTGACCAAGCTGGGCGCGTTGCTCACCGGGCTGCTCGCGTTGGCGCTGCCCGCCACGGCGGCCTGGTTCGGCAGCATGTGGCTGGTCGCCAACCTGCGCGGCACCACCGAGGGGATGACCTCCGGCGCCTGGCAGTCGTTCCTCATCGGCGGGCTGCGCGGCATCGTGCTGGCACTGGTCGCGGCGACGGTGGGCTTCGCCCTGGCCTCGCTCGGCCGACACACCGCGATGGCGCTCGGCGGGGCGATCGCGGTCATGGTGGTCGGCCAGCTCGGGCTCGGCATCGTGCTCTCCATGGCGCAGGTGCGTTTCCCCGAGGCGTGGCTGCTGCCCACCTACGCCATCGCCTGGATGACCAAGCAGGTCACGCTCCGGGACTGGCAGTCGTGCAACGCCACCTACACCGGTCAGTGCGAGCCGGCCACCCTGGACATCACCTGGCAGCACTCGTCGGTGCTGTTCGCCGTCGGGATCGTGCTCTTCCTCGGCGCGGCGTTGTGGACGATGCGTCGGCGCGACATCACCTGAGCCGGCCGGTGGCGGACCGTCCTCGCCGGTGCGGTGCGCCACTGCCCACGCTTCGTCACTTTCAGTAACGTTCCTGTCGGCAGGATAGCTTTGGCGAGTTGCTCCGGCCGCCGAGCGGCACTCGGGCCGTCCGCCCTGCCCCGCGATGGTGCCGCGGTCCGGCCGGATGCGGCAGGTGCTGGCCCTCGTTAGGCTGATGGGCCAGGTTGGCGTTGCCGTGCCGGCCGCCCCGGATGAGGAGCACGATGCAGCCCGCCGATCCCACCCCGGCAGCGCAGACCGGTCCGGACGCCGTAACGGTGCCACCGCCGAGATCCGCCCCCGAGGTCGAGTCGACGTCGCAGGACAGCCCCTCCGCCGCCGCGTCGCCGGAAGCTGGGGAATCCCCCGTCGGGTCGGGTGCCGCTGCGGGCGGGGAGGCGTCTCCGGCCGGCAGGCTCGACGAGCGGGAACGGGAGATGCTCGCCTTCGAGCGGCAGTGGTGGCGGCACGCCGGTGCCAAGGAGCAGGCCATCCGCGACCGGTTCGGGCTCTCGGCCACCCGCTACTACCAACTGTTGAACGCGTTGCTGGACAATCCGGCGGCCCTGGCCGCCGACCCGGTGCTGGTGGGCCGGCTGCTGCGGCTGCGTGCCTCCAGGACCCGCAACCGCCGCCGCTGACGGGGCCGGCAACACCGTCGGCCGCCGATCAGCGACGTGCCCACCTCGTGCCGTATGACAAACGAGTGTCGTCCGGCGTGAGGTGGGTAGCCGGGGCGCGGGGAGGTGGCGATGAGCAGTGGGGGCCCCAGACGGCCGGGACGAACGGCGCATCCGGACATCGACGTGCCCGAGGCGGCCCCGGACGAGCGTCGGCGGGGCGCGGTGGTCGGGACCGCAAGCACCATGCGGGTACGATCCGCGTCCGCCCCACCACCCGGTCGGGTCGTCAACGAAGACCTGGTGTTCCGGTTCGGGCCGCTTGTCGGAGTGCTGGACGGCGCGACCGTGCCGGAGGGTTTCGACACCGGCTGCGTGCACGGGCCGCAGTGGTACGTCCGGCACCTCGCCGCCCGGCTCGGCCTGGCGGAGGCCGCCCGCCCGGCCGCGACGCTGGTGAGCAACCTGGCCGCGGCGATCCTCGCGGTCCGTTCCGACCACGGTGAGCAGTGCGACCTCGACCACCCCGGCACCCCGTCGAGCACGGTGTGCCTGCTCCGCGACGGCGGCGACCAGGTCGACTATCTCGTGCTCTGTGACAGCCCGCTGGTGCTCGACACCGGTGTTCGGGTCGACGTGGTGGTCGACGATCGGCTGGCCGTCTCGGCGGCCGACGTGCGCGAGACCGCCGACCTGTTGCCCGAGCCGGCCGACTGGGCCACCCGGTTCCGGCGCGCTGTGACGGTGCAGCGGGAGCGGATGAACCGTACCCACGGTTATTGGGTCGCCGCCGCCGAACCGGACGCGGCCTACCAGGCGGTGGTCGGGACGGTGCCTCGGCACGGGTCGGCGGCGCTGCGTCGCGCCGTGCTGCTCTCCGACGGTGCCTCCGCCGCCGTCGAGGAATTCGGGCTGCTCGACTGGCCCGGCCTGTTGGACGTGGTGGCTATGGAGGGTCCGGACGCACTTATCGACCGGGTACGTGCCGCCGAACGGGACCATCCCGACCGGCGACGCCGGCACAAGGCGGCCGACGACGCCTCCGCCGTCTACTGCGAGTTCGGCCGGCCGGACGATCGCGGAGAGTGACCCGGGAGGTGATTCGACCCGACCGGTCGGTCCGTTCCACCGGAGGGGCCGGTCGTTGCCAACCGGGTGGACGCGCGGCGCCCGGCGCGGAAGACTGCGGCACGTGACTGGTGCGGTCCGGTTGGAGCCGGTGGACGAGCGGAACCTCGAACCGTTGCTCTCCGTGGCGGCGGCCGAGGCGGAGCCGGCCGACGTGATGCCGCCGGTGGAGGCGCCGGCCGGCTGGTCGCACGCGCGGCGGGAAGCCTTCCGCGAGTTCCACCGGGCCCGCTTCGATGGCCTCAACGGCCCAGAGCAGACGCAGATGTACGTCATTCTGGCCGGCGGCGAGGTGGTCGGAATGATCCGGATGACCCGCAGCGGCGAACCGGGCACGGTCGAGACCGGCATGTGGCTCGGTCAGTCCGCCCGCGGTCAGGGGCTCGGGCCAACCGCGTTGCGCGAGTTGCTCGACCTCGCGGCGGCAGCCGGAATGCGACGCGTCGTGGCGGAAACGACCACAGACAATCGGGGTGCTGTCTCCCTGCTCGAAAAATGTGGTGCAGAATTGCGCGAGGATCGCGGTGCAGTGCGGGCTGAAATATGTCTCGACTCTCCTCCCACTGCATTCTGACATCAGTATCGCATTCTTTTTACTTTGGTGTTCTCGCTGCTCAGTACCCTAGATCTACTGTCCTGGGTCGGCGGATTGCGACCTGGTACCACCATCGCAAGAACCGGCTTGGTGGCCGTTGTCGTGCCACTCGACACTACGACGCCTCGGTCAGCCGCGCTGGTCGGCGTACGCGGCCAGCCAGGCGACCTGGGCCGGGTCCAGGGACGGGCGAACGCGGGACCGGGCCGCCGCGACGTGTTCGGCGGTGACCGTGGAGGCGGTCAGCGACTCGCGCATCGCGGCCAGTGCGGCCTCCCGGACCAGCGCCGCGCAGTCGGCGGCCGAAAATCGGTCCAACTCCGTGCCCAGTGCGGGCAGGTCGACGCCCTCGGCGAGGGGCACGTTGCGTGATGCGGCGCGCAGGATCTCGGTCCGGGCCTCGGCGTCCGGTGGCGGCACGTAGACCAGCCGTTCCAGCCGCCCCGGGCGCAACAGTGCCGGGTCGACCAGGTCGGGACGGTTCGTCGCGCCGACCACCACCACGTTGCGCAGCGTCTCCACCCCGTCCAGCTCGGTCAGCAACGCGGCCACCACCCGGTCGGCGGTGCCGCCGTCGGTGGCCTGGCCGCGTACCGGGGCGAGGGCGTCCACCTCGTCGAGGAAGACCAGCGTCGGGGCGGCCTCCCGGGCGCGGCGGAACAGTTCCCGTACCGCGCGTTCGCTCTCGCCGACCCACTTGGACAGCAGCTCCGCGCCCTTGACCGAGAGCACGTTCGCCCGGCCGGTCCCGGCCAGCGCGGTCACCAGGTAGGTCTTGCCGCAGCCCGGCGGACCGTAGAGCAGCACCCCGCGCGGCGGCTGCACGCCGAGCCGGGCGAAGGTGTCCGGGTAGGTCAGCGGCCACAGCACCGACTCGGTAAGCGTCTGCTTGACCTGCACCAGGTCACCGACGTCATCGAGAGTCACCCGGGCGAGTTCGAGGGTGGCTGCGGCCATGGTGGTCGGCCGTACCACCTCCAGGGCGGCGGTGAAGTCCGCCATCAGCACCGTGGGCGTCTGCGCCGACTTCTGCCGCAGCGCCGCGCGTACGCCGGCCTCGCGGACCAGCGCGGCCAGGTCGGCGGCGACGAAACCGGGGGTACGCGTGGCGACCTCGTCCAGCCGTACGTCGTCGGCGAGCGGCACCGGACGGGTCAGCACGGTGAGCTGCTCGCGGCGCAGGGCGGCGTCGGGCAACGGTACGTCGATCCGCAAGGAGAGCAGGTCCGGGGCGCGTAGGGCCGGGTCGACCGCCTCCGGCCGGCTGCTGGTGCCGACCACCGCCGCTCCCGCCTGTACGAGCTGCGCCACGCACTGCCGGAACACGGTCGCCACCGGTCCGGGAGCTTCTACCGGGGCCACCGCCTCCACGTCCGTGACCAGTAGCACGGCCGGCCCGCCGGCCAGCGCCTCGGCCGTCACCGCCCGGAGCCGGGCCGCGGCCGACTCGTTTGTCAACGCCGCGACCTCCGGCGCCCAGAGCGGATGCACCCGGGCACCGACCTGGGCGGCCACCGCCCGCACCAGGGCCGCCTTGCCGGAGCCGGTCGGCCCGCTCACCAGCACCCCCAGCAGCACGGTGGTACTCAGCCGGCTGAGCACCTCCCGGTGGTGGAAACCGAGGTCGAGCAGCTCGGTCAGCTCCTCGGCCTGGGCGCGCAGGCCGGGCAACTCGTCTACCGACGCCACGTCCTGCCCGCTCGACTCGTCGGCCCGAGCGGCGTCGATGTTCGGCCCCACACCGGTCCGCAGGGCGTCTCCGCCCGGCACCTTGGCCCGGGTACTGCTGCCACCCGTACCGGTGCCGCCGTGGCTGGCTGGGCCGTGCTCCCAGCCCACCAGGGTGTCCATGGTGACCAGCGCGCCGGGATCCGGTTCGGCGGCCAGCACCCGCAGCAGGGTGCTCGTCCAGGCGTAGCCGACCCGGATGGAGAGGCTGCGCCGCGCCGCCTCGACCAGGGTGCGCGTCGAGGCGTCCGGCAGCACGTCCTGGGGCAGCAGGGACACGTCGTCCCCGGTGGTGACCACCTTGCCGAGCAGTGCCAGCCGCAGCATCTCGGGGGAGACCACCGCGACGACCTCGGCCGGCCCGGCGAGCAGCACCCGACGGGCCGGGGTGACCGGAGTCGGACTCAGTTTCACCTGCGCGCCGTCGCGTACGCCGAGGTTGCCCAGCATCAGGTCGTCGGCGTACAGCAGGGCCGCGCCGGCGGTGCCCTCGGCCGCCGCGACGAGACCGGCGGTCACCCGCCGCCCCGCGAGCCGGACCGGGTCACCCGGGCGCAGCGCGAGGGCGGTGAGCGCCTCCGGGTGCAGCCGGACGATGCCCCGCCGGGCGTCCAGCGCAGCTGGCCGCAGGCTCGCGATCAGGGTCAGCTCGGGTTCGCCCACCGCCCGACCCTAGCGTGTGTGTCGAAGCCCCTGGCCAGCCTGCGGCGGGCCCAGCCGCGACCGATCGCGTCGGGGCCACCCCGCCCGGTCAGCCTGCGGGTTCGTCCCCGGTGAGCAGGGACGGGTCGCGGCGGATCAGCTCGGCCAACCGGGCGGCCGGGTCGTCGTTGAGCCCGTCCTGGGCGGCGGACCAGCCGGGCACCGTCTTGACCGACAGCGGCCAGGACGGTGGCGGTTCGGCCGGCTGTCCGCTGACCGTGACCTCCTGATCGACCCAGGCCACCCGCAGGTCGTACGCCTGCCCGTCGTGCTCGACCCGGGCGGCGACGGATGCCCCCGGATGCGCCGCGACGGCCGCGCGCAGCGCCTCGGCCACGTCCTCCAGCGGGTGCCGTGGCGCTGCCTGGTGTACCGGTTCGTGGACACCGGGCCAGCCAGGCCCCGCATTGCGGCTGTCGGCACGGCTCCGACCGGAATCGTGGCCCGGACCCGGCTCCGGACCGGGCTGGTCGTCGGCCGCCACGGTCGGGTCCGCGGCCCGTCGACGCAGCGCCTCCTCACGCCGACGCATCCGGGCCAGAGTTTCGTCCAGTCCGCCTCTCATCCGCCTCACCCCTTCCACGAGGGGCCTGCGAGCCGGTCGGCTCAGGCCCGTTTCTCCCGGGTGGCCCGGTCCAGCGCGCGGTCCAGGACGACCAACAGGGCGTCCCGGACCGAAAGCCGGTCCCGCGCGTCGAACTGCACCAGGGGTACATGTTCGCCGATCGCCAGAGCCCACCGGATCGCACCCAGGTCGTGCGCCAACCGCCCGTCGAAGGCGTTGACCCCGACCACGAACGGCAGTCCCGACCGTTCGAAGAAGTCGATCGCCGGGTAGCAGTCGTCGAGCCGGGCACTGTCGACCACCACCAGTGCGCCGAGTGCACCTCGGGCCAGGTCGTCCCACATGAAGCCGAAACGGGTCTGGCCCGGCGTGCCGAACAGGTAAAGCTTCAGGCTTCGGTCGATGGTGACACAACCGAAGTCCATCGCCACGGTGGTGGTGGTCTTTCCGGAGCACTGACCAGGGTCGTCGACCCCGATCCCGGCGGTGGTCATCTCCGCCTCGGTGGTCAGCGGAGCGATCTCCGAGATCGAGCCCACGGTGGTGGTCTTGCCGACTCCGAAGCCGCCGGCCACCAGGATCTTCACCGGGATCGGCGGCGTCGCCCGGTGGGTGCCCGTGGTCGCGGGTGTCGCGGCCGGCGGCCGGTACGGCGGCGGCGCCGGGGCGGCACGGGCCGGTGGCGGTGGTGTCGCGGCCCGGCCGATGGACGGTGGGGTCGGTGTCGGACCGCCGTAGCGGGCTGCGGCGCTGTTGGCGGCGAGCGCGCCCGGTGGCGCGGCGGGCCAGTCAGGAGATTGCACGGAGTCCATCAATCACTCGTAGGATGACGTCGGGGTCGAGGGCGTCGTCGACGTCGGTCACGTGTACGTCCAGGTGGCCGGCGGCGCGCAGATCGCCCACCAGCACTCGGGTCACGCCGAAGTGCAACCGGGTCTTCGCGGAGATCTCGGCCACCGAGATCGGCTCACCGCAGAGCGCCACGATGGCCTGGAGTTCCGGGCTCAACCGGGTGGCCGTGACGCTCCACGATCCGGTGGTCGGTCGGGCGGTCACCTGGGTCTCCAGGCCGATCGTGGGGTCGGCGCCGGCCACCCGGCCGGCGGTCAGCACGAAGGGGCGAGGTCCGGTAGGCCCGGCCTCCTCGGGCTCCGGTCCGATCGCCGCCGGTGCGCCCGCCGGGCCGGCGGAGCCGGCCGGGGAGGACTCGCGCAGGTAGGGCCGGATGCGAATGACCGGCTCCTGTGCCGCACCGGCGGCGTCGGGATTCATTGCTGGACGGAGTTCTTGAGTTCGGCGATCAGACGCGGGGTGAGCGCACCACCGGCGCGACCGGCGAAGAGAGTCATCTCGTAGGCGACGGTGCCCAGGTTCGCCGACCGGTCGGCGACCACGCCGAGCACCGACCCGCTGCTGATCGCGCTGATCAGTAGGTAACCCTCGGCCATGTCCACCACGACGCGGTTGAGGCCGCCCAACGCGTACCAACTGGCGGCCCCGCCGGCCAGGCTGGTCATCCCGGAGACAACCGCGGCGAGACGCTCCGCGTTGGACCTGTCCTTGATCGCGGACATGGCCATCAGCAGGCCGTCCGACGACACGGCGATCGCCTCCACCACTCCCGCAGTCCCGGAGGTGAAGGAATCCAGCAGCCAGTTGAAGGTGCGGGCCTCGGGGCTGAGGTCCCCGGCGGGATGGCTCTGGTGGTCGAGGTTCTCGTGCACGTGCGGGCTGGTCAACGTGGCGTTCCTTCGTCGTCGCTGCGGTCGTTACGGACATCGCGCAGAGCCCGGGCGACGCCCGTCTCGAACGCGTTGATGCGATCGCGGACCTCGGCCGGATCGCCCGGGTCCTGGGTGAGCGGTTGTTGCGGTAGCTGCGCGATCAGATTGGCGCCGGGCACCCTGCGGGACAGCTGGGACAGGCCCGGGGGAGCGGGCGACCCAACCGGCTGTGGCAGGGCGTCGGCCTGGCTCAGCTCGGCCCGGCGTACCCCCGACTCGAATGCCTCGACAGCGGCGCGAGCGGTGCTGGGATCCACGCCGCTGGAGTCGACCGTGCCCACCCTCGGCGCCGTTCTCGGCAGGCTGGCACCGGGCACCCGCTGCCGGATGCCGGGCATCGGGGCCGGCGGGGTAGCCGACGCCGGTGCGACCTGCGGCACCGGCACGGTCGTCGGGTCGATTCCGGTCGAATCCGCGTCGATCTTCCCGGCGGGCTCCGGGCCGGTGGCGAACGCGTCCCAGGACTCGGACAGCTCCAAGCTCTCGGTGGCCCGGGTCAGCAGCGTGGGGTTGAACCCGACTGGTTCCGCCGCCGGGGTGGACAGGTCTGCCGTCGCCGAGGCGTCCCGGGTCGGTGGCACCGGTTCGAGCTGGTGCCGGGCCGGCAGGGCGGCCACCGGCGCGGCCCGGCCGACCGGTGGAACCGGGGCGCCGGCCGGCTCGGGCGTCCCGACGACCAGCGACGTACGGGGAATCTGCACGGTCGCGGTGACGCCGCCACCCGGGGTGGCGGAGAGACCGACCGCCCACCGGTGCCGGCGGGCCAACCGACCCACCACGAACAGCCCCAGCACCTCGGTCGGGGCGAGGTCCAGCCGTTCCCGTCGGGTGATGCGGGCGTTCTCGTCGGTCAGCCGCGCCTCGGTCATGCCGATGCCGTGGTCCACCACGGTGAGCTCTACGCCGTCGTCGGTGAGCTCGCCGCTGACCAGCACCCGGGTTTGCGGCGGCGAGAAGACGGTGGCGTTCTCCATCAGTTCGGCGAGCGCCAGCACCAGGTCGCCGACGATCGCGGGTGCCGCGGCGGCCTCGGTGGGCACCTGGACGTCCACCCGGGTGTAGTCCTCGATCTCACCGAGGGCGAGGCGGACCACGTTGGCCAGCGGAACCGGTGCGACGTGCGCGACGTCACCCACCGCGCCGGAGAGCACCACGAGGTTGCCCGCGTTGCGCCGCAGCCGGCTGGAGATGTGGTCGAGGCGGTACAGGTTCTCCAGCCGCCCCGGATCGGTCTCCTGCTGCTCCAACCGGTCGATCAGGGCGATCTGCCGACCTACCAGGTTCTGGGTACGCCGGCCGACGTGGCCGAACATCTGGGCGACGTTGCGCCGGCTCGCCGCCTGTCGTTCCACCAGCCTCGCGGCCGTGTTCTGCACCCGCTCGAAGGCCCGGGCCAGGTCGCCGACCTCGTCCCGGGCGCGGACGTCGACGGGATCGAGCCGGACCGGTTGGGCGTTGTCGGTCTCGTCGTCGGCCACCCGGACCAGCTCGGACTCGGCGACCCGGGCGACCCGGTCGGCGGAGCGGGTGAGTCGGGTCAACGGCCCGGTCACCGTGCGGCCGATGGCCAGGGCGAGCAGCACCACGCCGACCAGGATCACCGCGACCAGCCCGGTCACCCAGTACGCCCCGGACAGCGCCGTCTGCCGTTGCGCGCGTACCTCGGCGGTCACGTCGGCGACCAGCTTCTTCTCGACGAACTGGCCCAGCGTGATCAGTGAGGAGACGGTGGGGAAGAGGGACTGGATGGAGATGTCCGCCACCGCGGCCACCGGGTCCCGGGCGCTCTGCTGGAGGAACTCCGGGCTGGTCCGCGTGTCGACCGCGGTCTGCTCGATGTTCACCAGCGCCTGCTGCTCCGGGGTGAGCAGGTCGAGCATCTTGCTGCTCTCCGACTGGAGGGTGGCCATGTTGGCCACGAACGCGGTGGCGAACTGGGGGTTCGGCGAGGAGGCGACCAGCACGATCAGGGCACCGCCGTTGCTGAGCCCCTCGCTCTTGCGCAGGATGCTGTCCAGGGCCAGCGTCTGCCGTCCGGCCGGGGTCCGGGTGTCCACGTCGTGCGGCAGCCGCAACGAATCGATCAGGGCAATGTGGACCGGCCCGTACGCGCCGATGACCTGTGGCGGCGCCGCCTGTCCGGCCAGTACGGCGGTGCGTACCTCGGCGAGTTGCGCAACGCCGTCGAGTGCTCCGTCCACCCCGGCCGGAAGGTCGCCGTCGAAGTCGACACGCAGATCGACGATCCGGTCGTCCACCTCCGCGATCTCCTGCACCAGCGTGCTGCGCTCGACCTGCCCGAGCAGGAGGCCGATGGCGAGCATCCGTTCCCGTTGCAGGTGCTGGAGCAGGGTGCCGACCCGGCTGGCGAGCTGGACGGTCTGGTCGATGTCGCCGGCCCGCTGGGCCACGCCGGCTCGTTCCCAGACCACCGGCAGGGTCAGCCCCAGCATGCAGAGCAGGGGAATGGTCACCAGCAGGGTGAGTTTGCCCCGGATGCGGAGCCTATCGAGCAGCATCGAAGGGCCTCCACCGATCCGGCTCGTGGACCTGTCCCACCGGCTGGAGCGCCGGTGGTGGTTCGGCGGGACGCGACCCGACGGCACCCCGCTGGACGCCCGACAGCGGAGTCGGCAGGCCGCCGCCCGCCGGGGCGGCGGAGGCGGAGATGTCTCTCGGACGGGACATCCAGCCGCTGACCGCGAAGCCGACCAGCAGCAGCGCGGCGAGGCCGCCCGCGCCGAGGATCAGCAGGCGATCCCGGTCCATCCCGTCGAGTCGCTCCGCCAGGAGCCGGTCGATCTCGTCGAGGAGGACCGGGTGGAGTTGCTTCGCGGCCTGTTGTGCCTCGTTGCGGGCGGCGAGGAGCCGGGTCGTGTCGACCGTGCCGGCACGGTCCATCGGTTGGGAGTGCAGGGCCATCGTCTCGACAGCCCGCTGGTAGGCGTCGAAGGGGGTGAGCACGTTCGCGCCGAGGTCGGTGCTCTCCGTGTTCTCCACCACCGACCGAAGATTGTTGGCCAGGTCGTTGGCGGGTTGCAGCGCGGCAGCCCGAAGGGTCGCCAACTGGCTGAGCGACTGGAGCCGCTCGGCAGCGGACCGGCGGTTCATCAGCACGGCCAGGTCGGTGAGGCGACCGCCGGCCACCAGCGCCTCCGGCATCTCCTCCGCGACGCCGTCCTGAAGGAAGTACGCGTCGACCCCGGGGTCCCGGATCAGGCCGGAGGTCTCCCGTACCTTGCCGTGCAGGGCCAGCAGGAGGTCGGTGACCTCGCCGTACACGGTGAAGGCGGCCTCCGGGTCGGTCAGTGAACGTTCGGGCAGCGCCTCCAACTTCGCGCGGAGCCCGGCCCACCGCTCGCTGGTGCTCAACTCGCCACCGATGCGCGCGTCGACCGTGGCGGCCCGCTCGACCGCCTGGTCGAGCGGGTCCCGGCGCAGCGACCGCCCGGTGACGGCGGCGCTCTGCGCGTCGACCAGCGCGTCGGTCACCGGGCCGAGGGCGCGGAGATACTCGACGCCGAGTCGTTCCCGCGCGACCACGTCGCGGTCGTTGTCGACGAACTCGTGTGCCTGTACGACGAGGAACGCCACCGGCAGCAGCAGCGCGGTGGCGAGTAGCAGCGGCAACAGCCGGCCCGGAGTCCGGGGTCGGCGACGGACCCGCGGAGCGGGAACGGTCATGGTTGTCTCCTCCGGCATGGCGCGGGTTGTCCGACGGCGTCGACGAGCCGGTCCCGTGCGCCGGACCGGAAACTAATCGAAGCCTGGTGCCATCGGTCGGTCGGCAACCGTCAGCTTTGCGTCACTTCGAGCGATGTGACTCACGGCGATCGATGTGCTCACGGTGGGTGCCGTCGATGTGGGAGATAGGCGGAGTTAGGTATCGTTTCAAGCGAAGGGCAGGAATTTCCGCGATGCGAAGTCATCCCAAAGGTTTGCCGACTGGACGATGTGCGGATGACCTTCGCCGGATGCCGATCGGGCTACCAGAACGGACGTACGGCGGATCTCAGCCGATACTCAGGCTTCGGGCCGTACCGTGTGCCCAATGAGATCGCCGTTCTCGGCCGCGCGGATCCGACGTGCCCTGCCCACCGGTCGCCGGGCCGTCGCCGCCACCGTGGTTGTCGTCCTGCTGGCGGTGGCCGCGGTGTGGGTGGTCTGGCCGGACCGGCCGGGCTTCCGTACCGAGTCCGCGATGCTCACCGTCCGGTCCGGACCGGACGGGAACGAGCCGGTCGACCTGGACACCACGTTGTACCTTCCGCGTGACGCCGCCGCCGGCCGCAAGGTGCCGGCGGTCCTGCTCGCCCACGGCTTCGGCGGCACCAAGGAATCGGTCCGCACTGACGCCGAGGACCTGACCGACCGTGGGTACGCCGTTCTGACCTGGACCGCGCGCGGCTTCGGTCGCAGCGGCGGCAAGATTCACCTGGACAGTCCGGACCATGAGGTACGTGACGCGCAGCGGCTGTTGGACTGGCTGGCCGCGCGTCCGGAAATCCGTACCGACGCCACCGGTGACCCCCGAGTGGGTGTGGTCGGCGGCTCCTACGGTGGGGCGCTGTCACTGCTGCTCGCCGCCCAGGACCAGCGGGTCGACGCGATCGTTCCCATGATCACCTGGAACGATCTGTCCCGTGCCTTCCTGCCGGAGAGCACCGGCGGCGGGCCGACCGAGGGCGTGTTCAAGTCCGGTTGGGCCGGCATCTTCTTCGGCGGCGGCGGAAACGTCGGCTCCGGCCCGGCCGGGATCTCCGGCACCGGCGCCGAGACGCCGGAGGGCGCGCCGGGTGCCGGGCCGCCCAGCCCCGCACCGGGCCAGGGGCCCGGCACCGCACCCGGCGCACCGGCCGTCGGCGGTCTACCCGATCCCTCCTGTGGACGGTTCGCCGCCGACGTCTGCGCCGCGTACCTGCGCATCGCCGCCAGCGGTCGGGCCGACCAGGCCGCCGTCGACCTGCTGCGGCGGTCCAGCCCGGCCAGGGTGCTGGACCGGATCACCGCGCCCACCCTGCTGGTGCAGGGCGCGGCGGACACCCTCTTTCCGCTCGCCGAGGCCGACGCCAACGCCCGGGGCGTCGCCGCGAACGGCACCCCGGTCCGGGTCGCCTGGTTCACCGGCGGCCACGACGGCGGCTCCGGACCGCGGACCGACTCCGACCGGGTCAAGTTCCTCACCGCGCAGTGGCTCGACCGCTACGTGGCCGGCGACGGTGACACACCGGGGGACACCTTCACCTTCTCCCGGATCGCCGGCTTCGACGCCATGGACCGTGGCCTGGTCGCCACCAGCTACCGCACGGCCGACTACCCGGGGCTCGACGGGGAGTTCCGGCACGAGGTGACGCTGGCCGGCCCGGTGCAGCGGGTGGCGAACCCGCCCGCCGGCAACCCCGCCGCGATCTCGTCGGTACCGTTCGCCGGCTCGTTGGGTTCGTTGCTCGGTGGGGTGGCCGGGGACATCCCCGGGCAGCACGCCCGGTTCGAGTCCGAGCCGCTGGCCGAGGCGGTCGACGTCGTCGGTGCGCCGACGGTGCAGATCCGCGCGGCGTCGGCCGTCGGCGAGGTGGTCCTCTTCATCAAGGTCTACGTCGTCGACCCGGAGGGCGCCACCACCCTGCCCAGTGGGCTGATCGCCCCGGTGCGGCTGACCGGCCTGCCGGCCACGATCGACGCCGCTCAGCCGGTGACCGTCACCCTCCCGGCGATCGTGCACCGGGTCGAGGCGGGCCATCGGCTCCGCCTGGTGGTGGCCACCTCCGACCAGGGGTACACGACCCCGATCGAACCGAACGTGCACACGGTGGCGCTCGGGGACGCGCCACTGAGCCTGCCCTCGGTCGACGGAGAGCCCATTCCCACCGAGGCGGCGCTCTGGCGCTGGATCCTGGTCGGGCTGCTCGCCGCGATCGTGGTCGGGCTCGTCGTGCTCGTGGCCGTGCTGCGCCGCCGGCACCGTCGCCAGGACACCTCCGTGCACCCGGAGTACGCGGACACCCCGCTGGCCGTGCGCCGGCTGCGCAAGGAGTACGCCGACGGCTTCGTCGCGGTCTCCGAGGTGGACTTCGAGGTGCACCCCGGTCAGGTGATCGGTCTGCTCGGACCCAACGGCGCCGGCAAGACCACCACGCTGCGGGTGCTGATGGGGCTGACGCAGCCGACCGCGGGGGAGATCTACGTCTTCGGGCACCGGCTGGTGCCCGGCTCGCCGGTGTTGTCGCGGATCGGCGCGCTGGTGGAGGGGCCGGGGTTCCTGCCGCACCTGTCCGGCCTGGAGAACCTGAGGGCGTACTGGCGGGCGACCGGCCGGCCGGAGGGCGACGCCCACTTCGAGCAGGCACTGGAGATCGCCGGGCTGGGTTCCTCGGTGCACCGGCCGGTGCGTAAGTACAGCCACGGCATGAAGCAGCGCCTCGCCATTGCCCAGGCCATGCTCGGTCTGCCGGAACTGCTGGTGCTCGACGAGCCGACCGACGGGCTGGACCCGCCGCAGATCGCCGAGATGCGGCGGGTGCTCCAGCGGTACGCCACCGATGGGCGCGCGGTGCTGGTCTCGAGTCACCTGCTCGCCGAGGTGGAGCAGACCTGCACCCACGCCGTGGTGGTGAACAAGGGTCGGATCGTGGCCTCCGGACCGGTCGAGGAGATCGTCGGCGACTCGCCCAGCGTGCTGTTCGAGGTGAGCGACCCGACCGCGGCCCGGACCGTGCTCGACGGCCTCGGTGGCGTACGGGTGCTGGACGACGCCGACGGGCAGTTGGTGGTGGACACCAACGGCACCGCCCGCAGCGAGGTGGTAGCCGAGTTGGTCCGGGCCGGGATCGCAGTGGACCGGGTGGTGCCCCGGCGCCGCCTGGAGGACGCCTTCCTCGCTCTGGTGGGCGAGAACTCTCGGGGAAGCGGGGACCGGTGATGGCGGGATCGACTGTCGAGCCGACGCGGGACACGACCGGCGTCGCCGCCTCGGGAGCGGCGGCGGGTTACCGGCCCGCCCGGACGCTGCCGTTCGGTGCCGAGTTCCGCCGGCAGGCGTCGCGCCGGCGTACCCAGTTGGCGCTCGGCTTCATGGTGCTGCTGCCGCTGATCATCCTGATCGCGTTCCAGTTCGACACCAACGACGACGACAACGGTGGGGGCGAGTTCGGCAGTCTGATCGATCTCGCCACCTCAGGTGGGCTGAACTTCACCCTGTTCACCATCTTCGTGTCCGCCTCGTTCCTGCTGGTCGTCGTGGTCGCGCTGTTCTGCGGCGACACGGTGGCGAGCGAGGCGAGCTGGGGAAGCCTGCGCTACCTGTTGGCGGTTCCGGTGCCCCGGGCCCGACTGCTCGCGGTGAAGCTGCTGGTCGCGCTCGCGTACTCGGCGCTGGCGCTGATCCTGCTCGCCGGCACGGCACTGGCCATCGGCACCCTGCGCTACGGCTGGTCGCCGCTGCGCAGCACGGTGGCCGCTCAGTTGGAGCCGGGCGAGGGGCTGCTGCGGTTGCTCGCGGTGCTCGGCTACCTGGCCATCGTCCTGCTGGTGGTCGCGGGCCTGGCGTTCCTGCTCTCGGTGACCACCGACGCGGCGCTGGGCGCGGTGGGAGGCGCGGTGCTGCTGTGGATTCTGTCCAGCATCCTGGACCAGATCACCGCGCTCGGCGCGATCCGGTCGTTCCTGCCGACCCACTACAGCACCGCGTGGTTGGGACTGCTCTCCACGCCCATACAGACCGACGACATCGTGCGGGGCACGGTCTCGGCGATCTGCTACGCGACCGTGTTCTGGGGCCTGGCGTTCTGGCGCTTCACCCGTAAGGACATCACCAGCTGAGCCCGCTGCCCGCGACGCTCGGCGCGAGCCGACGGCCACCGGAGGCCGGAGTGCGGACCGTGGCATCGGAGCATCGTCGTACCCGCCCGTGGCGGCGGGCGCTCCCGCCACTCACGTAAGCAGACCACAAGGTTTACGTCGGGCTGCTGCCGCCGGAAGTTTCGGCCGCTAGACTGAGTGTGGGAGCGTTCCCAACAAGAGAGATTGCATCGACAACTATATATGAAGTCCGCATTCTGGTACCACCACCCCACTCGTAGGAGGTACCAATGCGCACTTACCGGTTCGGCGGGCCGGCTCTGTCCCTGTTCCGCATAGTCATCGGGTTGTTGTTTCTCATTCACGGCATGTCGTCCGTCTTCGGCGTCTTCGGCGGCAACCGTGGCACCGGCGAGGCGGTGCCGCTCGGCCAATGGCCGGGCTGGTACGCCGCGATGATCCAGTTGGTCTGCGGCGCCCTCGTGCTCCTCGGCCTGTTCACCCGGCCCGCCGCCCTGCTGGCGTCGGGCTCCATGGCCTACGCGTACTTCGTGGTCCATCAGCCCGAGGCGCTGCTGCCGCTGCGGAACAACGGCGAACTGTCCGTCCTGTTCTGCTGGGCGTTCTTCCTGGTGGCGGTGCTCGGACCGGGCACCTGGGCGGTGGACGCGCTCTGGCGGCGCGGGCCTGCGACGGTCGCCCTGGCCGAGGGCGAGCGGCGGTCCGTGCCGGCCTGACGGCGATGCTCAGCGGCGCCGGGGGGACGGCAACGGCGCCGCTGAGGATTCGCTCACAGGCTGGGATTGGCAGGCGACGGCCGCGTCCGGATCGCCTAGACTCGGCGGCACAACTGCATACCTCATCCAGAGGGGCTGAGGGATACGGCCCGACGACGCCCCGGCAACCACCCCGCGCGCTCACCGTTGAGCGTCCGGCGGGGCAGGTGCCAATTCCGTCCCCGCCGCAAGGTGCGATGCGGGGAAAGATGAGAGGACTTCGACATGACGTCGACGCTCGCCCCGTCCGGCATCGACACCGCCGCCAGCCCCGCCCGTGCCCTGGTCTGCCGGGCCTGTTCGGCCCGTTACCCGCTCGCCGCCCAGCACGCCTGTTACGAGTGTTTCGGCCCGCTGGAGGTCGACTACGATCCGGCCGCACTCGCCACCGTCACCCGCGAGCAGATCGAGGCCGGTCCACGCAATCTCTGGCGGTACGCCGCTCTGCTGCCCGTCGGCCAGGACCCGACCACCCGGGTCACCCTGGACCCGGGCTTCACCCCGCTGGTGGCCGCCGACCAGCTCGCCGCCGAGTTGGGCATCACCGCGCCGCTCTGGGTCAAGGACGACAGCGCCAATCCCACCCACTCCTTCAAGGACCGGGTGGTGTCGGTGGCGCTGACCGCCGCCCGCGCGCTGGGCTTCTCCCGGTTCGCCTGCGCCTCCACCGGCAACCTGGCCAACTCCGTGGCCGCCCACGCCGCCCGGGTCGGTGTGCCCTCCGTGGTCTTCATCCCCAGCGACCTGGAGCAGGGCAAGGTCGTCACGACCGCCGTCTACGGCGGCGACCTGGTCGCCATCGACGGGTCGTACGACGACGTGAACCGCCTCTGCGGCGAACTGGTCGAGACCGACGAGTTCGAGGACACCGCCTTCGTCAACGTCAACGTGCGGCCGTACTACGCGGAGGGGTCCAAGACGCTCGGCTACGAGGTGGCCGAGCAACTCGGGTGGCGGATCCCCGCCCAGGTGGTCATCCCGATGGCCTCGGGCGAGCTGCTCACCAAGATTGACAAGGCGTTCAGCGAGCTGGTGGAGATCGGCCTGGTCGAGGCACCGGCCGGTGGCTGGAAGGTCTTCGGGGCGCAGTCGGCCGGCTGCAACCCGATCGCCACCGCACTACACGCGGACACCGACGCCATCACTCCGGTCAAGCCGACCGGGATCGCCAAGTCACTGAATATCGGCGACCCGGCCGCCGGGCTGTACGCCCTGGAGGCGGTGCGCCGCACCGGTGGCTGGATGGACTACGCCGACGACGACGAGATCCGGGCGGGCGTACGCCTGCTGGCGCGTACCACCGGGGTCTTCGCGGAGACGGCTGGCGGGGTGACCGTGGCGGTGCTGCGCAAGCTTGTCGAATCGGGCCGACTGGACCCGACCGCCGAGACGGTGGTGTTCAACACCGGCGAAGGGCTGAAGACCCTCGACGCGGTCGCCGGTGAGGTCGGCCCCACCCACCGGATCAAGCCTTCGTTGCGGGCCGCTCGCGACGCGGGTCTGCTGAGCTGACGACGAACGGATGAGTAAGCGGCATTTCGCAGGGAGTGAGCGAAACACGCCGCCAAGGACTTGACGACCGCAAACGGACGGCGCAAGATGCTCCGTGCGGGAGGGCGCTTCGCCGTAGACTTTCAGTCTTTACGACCCAGCGCCGGAGGCGTTGTGCGATCGTCCCTCCCGACCAACGTCCGAGCGGGCCAGCGAAAATTCGCTGGCCCGCTCGCCTGTCGCTGGCGCAGGCTGCCGTCATGACCATCACCGTCACCCCGTTCGGTCCCGCCGACGAGCAGGCGATCGAACATGCGTACCAGATCGGCGTGGCGCACGCCGCCGCCGACCTGCCCGACTTCCCGCCCTTCTGCCGGCAACGGTTCACCGCGATGGTGCGTCATCCGATGCCGGGTAACGCCCCGGTCAATCTGGTGGCACACATCGACGGTGAGCCGGCCGGCCGTCTCGTGCTCGATCTGCCGCAGCTCGACAACACCGAGAACGCCTCCGCCGACCTGGTGGTGCACCCGGCGTACCGGCGCCGGGGGGTGGGTCGGGCGTTGCTCCAGCACGGTCTCGCCGTGCTGCGCGAGTACGGGCGCAAGCGGGTGAGCGCGATGAGCAGGGCGCACCCGCCCGGCGCGCCCGACCGCCCCTCGGTGGCCACCGCCTTCGCCACCGCCTTCGGCGCGGTCGACGTCCTGCCCGACGTCCGGCGGCGGCTGGACGTCGCCGACCTGGATCAGGTGCGACTGGACGCGCTGTTGGCCGACGCCCGGGGTCGGGCGGTCGGTTACGAGGTGCTGCACTGGCGCGGGCGTACCCCTGACGACCTGGCCGCCGACGTCGCGTACCTCGACGGACGGCTGCTGGCCGACGCGCCCATGGGCGACCTGGCGTGGGAGCCGGAGCGGGTCGACGCCGAACGGCTGCGCGGCACCGAGCTGGCGCTGGATGCGCAGGGCCGGCGGCGCTACCACGTCGGCGTCCGCCACGAGGAGTCCGGTCGGCTGGTCGCGTGGACGCTGCTGGACGTCGGGGCGTCCGCGGACTGGCACTCCTTCCAGCAGATCACCATCGTCGACCCGGAACACCGGGGCCATCGGCTGGGCCTGCTTGCCAAGATCGAGAACCTGCGGCACCTGTTCGCCCACGAACCGGGCGTGCGGGTGATCGACACCTTCAACGCAGCCAGCAACGACCACATGATCGCCATCAACGAGCAGCTCGGTTTCCGGGTGCGGGATCGGTGGAGCAACTGGCAGCGCGACGTGTGACCGGCGGGAAACCGGTGGCGACGGCCGGCGGCGGGCGGGCAGGATCGCGCCCATGGCCATCACCGTCACCCCGTACGAGTCCACCGACGAGGCAGCGCTCGACGAGGCGTACCGCGTCGTCGCGGCGGCCCAGGCGGTCGACCTGCCCGACCTGCCGGTGGGAGACCGGGCCGAGTTCGGGCTCCTGGTCGCCCATCCGCCGCACGGCAACGTGATCCATCAGGCGCTGGCCCGGCGGGACGGCGAGGTGGCCGGCCACCTGCGGATGCGGCTGCCGCAACTGGACAACACCGGCATCGCCACCGTCGAACTGACGGTGGACCCGGCGCAGCGGCGGCAGGGGGTGGGTCGGGCGCTGCTGACGTACGCGCGGAAGGTGGCCGCCGAGCACGGCCGGCAGCGGTTGATCGGTGAGACCCCCGGGCCGTTGCCCGACGGACCGGGCCGGGACGCGCCCGGCGCGGCCTTCGCGGCGGCGGCCGGCGCGCAGGCCGCGCTGGCCGAGGTGCGGCGTCGACTGGACACCACGCGGCTCGACCAGGCGGCCCTGACCGCCTTGCACGATGCCGCCCGCGCCCGGTCTGCCGGCTACCGGACGGTGGCCTGGCGGGGGCCGGTGGCCGAGGAGTACGTGGCCGACATCGCCCGGCTCGAGAGCCGGCTGCTCATCGACGCGCCGATGGGCGATCTCGCGATCGAGGCGGAGCAGGTGGACGCCGCGCGGCTGCGGGAGATCGAGCGGATCCAGCGAATGCGGGGCCGACGGCGTTACCACGTCGGCGCGGTGCACGAGGCGACCGGCCGGATGGTCGCCTGGACGATGATCGACAGGGGCCCGTCGACGCCGTGGCACGCCTGGCAGGAGATCACCATCGTCGACCCCGCACACCGGGGGCACCGCCTCGGTCTGCTCGTCAAGGTCGAGAACCTTCGGCACGCGCTGGACCACGAGCCGGCCCTGGCCGCGATCGACACCTGGAACGCGGCGGTCAACGATCACATGATCGGCATCAACGAGCAGCTCGGGTTCCGCCCGGTCGACGCCTGGACCGATTGGCAGCTGACCATCTGAAGTTGTGACACGCCCCTACTGATCTGGGGGCTTCGTGTTGCATGATGGCGGGCATGACGGAGACCCCGCACCCCCGCTACGACAGGCACGCCGAGACTCTCAACCGCGCGCTGACCGCGATCAAGGAGCGGGGATACTGGTCGGCCTATCCGGAATCACCAAGCCCACGGGTGTACGGCGAGACCGCCGCCGCCGACGGCAAGGCCGCCTTCGAGGCGTACCTGGGCGGGGACTTCCCGCTCGACCAGCCGGGTGACGGCGATCGGGTCGCCACCGAGGACAGCCCGTTCGGCGTCGCCCTGCACGTGCGCTACCCGCACGCCGACGCCGACCAACTGGTAGCCGCCGCGTCAGC
Organism: Micromonospora sp. ATLC16; assembly: GCF_057196645.1. Lineage (NCBI taxonomy): Bacteria > Bacillati > Actinomycetota > Actinomycetes > Micromonosporales > Micromonosporaceae > Micromonospora > Micromonospora sp. ATLC16. Next base: position 67,301 of record NZ_JBXUOW010000004.1, on the reverse strand, counting down.
GGCGCTGCCCGCCTGGCGGGACGCCGGCCCGCAGACCCGGGTGGGTGTCTGTCTGGAGATCCTCGACCGGCTGCACAAGAACGTCTTCGAGCTGGCCAACGCGGTGCAGTTCACCAGCGGCCAGGCGTTCGTGATGGCCTTCCAGGCCGGTGGTGCGCACGCCCTGGACCGCGCACTTGAGGCGCTGGCCTACGCGTACGCGGAGATGACCCGGCACCCGGGCACCGCAGGTTGGGAGAAGGCCGCCGGGAAGGGCGACCCGCTACGGATGTCCAAGACTTTCCACGTGGTGCCCCGGGGCGTGGCCCTGGTCATCGGCTGCAACACCTTCCCGACCTGGAACTCGTACCCGGGTCTGTTCGCCTCGCTGGTCACCGGCAACCCCGTGGTGGTCAAGCCGCACCCGCGCGCCGTGCTGCCGTTGGCGGTCACCGTCCGGTACGCCCGGGAGGTGCTGGCCGAGGCCGGCTTCGACCCGAACCTGGTGCTGCTGGCCCCCGAGTCCCCCGGCGAGAAGCTCGCCTCGACGCTGGCCCTGCACCCGGCGGTCCGGATCGTCGACTTCACCGGCTCCACCGAGTACGGCGACTGGCTGGAGGCGAACGCCCGCCAGGCGGCGGTGTACACCGAGAAGGCGGGGCTCAACACGGTGGTGATCGACTCCACCGACGACTTCGCCGGGATGTGCCGCAACCTGGGCTTCACCCTGACTCTGTACAGCGGGCAGATGTGCACCACCTCGCAGAACATCCTCATTCCCCGGAACGGCGTCGACACCGACCAGGGGCACAAGAGCTTCGACGAGGTTGCCGGCGGCATCGCCGCGGCGGTCGGCAAGCTCACCGGTGACCCGGCCCGGGGAGTGGAGTTGACCGGCGCGATCGTCAACGACGGGGTGCTGGAGCGGCTGGACGAGGTGACCAAGATCGGTTCGCCGGTGCTGGAGTCGCGTACCGTCGAGCACCCGTCGTTCCCAGACGCCGTGGTGCGTACGCCGACCATCGTCAAACTGGACGCGGGTGACACCGAGACCTACTCGCGGGAGTGGTTCGGGCCGATCTCCTTCGCCATCGCGACCGACTCCACCGCCCACAGCCTGGAGATCCTGCGCTCGACCGTGGGCGAGAAGGGTGCCCTCACCGCGGCGGTCTACTCCACCGACGACGCGGTGCTGGACGCCACCGAGGCGGCGGCGATCGAGGTCGGGGTGCACCTGTCGGCCAACCTCACCGGCGGCGTCTTCGTGAACCAGTCGGCGGCCTTCTCCGACTTCCACGGCAGCGGAGCGAACGCGGCAGCGAACTCGGCGTTGACCGACGGGGCGTACGTGGCGAACCGGTTCCGGGTCGTGCAGAGCCGCCGGCACGTCTGAGGCGGGTGGGGCTCCGGGGTCTTCCCCGGGGCCCCCAGGTCGGCGATCGTCTGTCGTGGCTACGCCGCCCTACGCATCTGGAGTTCGCGCAGGGTGGGGATGTTGGGGTGCGGGAGGCGGACGCCGGTGTCGACGAATCCCAGCCGCTGGTAGGCCCGGTAGGCGCGGTCGTTGCCGACCACCACCTCGAGCATCAGCTCGTTCCGCCCGCAGGCCCGGGACCAGCCCGCCACCCCGTCGACCAGATCCGCGAGCAGGCCGGTGCCCCGCCAGTTCGGAGTGATGTAGACGGCGTAGAGCACGGTCACCCCCGGCTCGGCCGGGTGTGCCATGCCACCGGCGTGCCCGACGAGCCGGCCGCCCGGATCCGCCACGAACTGCGCCGTGTCCGGACCGGCGGAGACGTGGGCGACCCGGGCGGCGTACTCGGCGTGTGGTCGGGCCGCGGCCTCGGCGATCGTCTCCAGAAAGGCCAGCGGCGCGTCCGCGAGCATCTCCAGGCGCAGCGCCCGCATCCGAGCTGCGTCGGGCGGCTCGACTCGGCGGATGGCGGCCCGGCGCAAGCCCGTTCCGTCGGTGACGCTTGTCATGCCGGAATGCTTATCACAATGACGTGCGACGATACTGACGACTGTAATACGCCCGATTTGTGGTCGTGCGCCGTCGTCACTCCTCGTGTAGCGTGCGATTTCGGTCACCCGATTCAGCGGTCGTCGCCGACTGCCGAAACCGGTGGTTTCCGGGTGCCGGTACGTCGGCGACCCGAGGTATTGGAACGCCGTGCAGAGTGAGGAAAACACCGTGGCACAAGGCACCGTGAAGTGGTTCAACGCAGAGAAGGGCTACGGCTTCATCGCCGTTGACGGCGGGCAGGACGTCTTCGTCCACTTCTCCGCGATCGAGATGGACGGCTACAAGGCGCTGGACGACGGTCAGCGGGTGGAGTTCGAGATCGGCCAGGGTCAGAAGGGCCCACAGGCCGAGCGGGTACGCCTCATCGCCTGAGCGCCGACCAACCACCCCATTCGACCGATCGTCGTCGGGGTGGCGTGACCATCGCCGGAGGGGGCAGCGGTGCCGGCACCCCACAAGGGAAGATCATGGACCGAGCCAGCGCCGTAGCTGAGGAGGTCCGGGCCAGCCTCGCTACGGTGTGCCGCCGGCTCATCCCACGCAGTCGCCGCACCCCGGCGGGCCGTTCTACGGCTGGTACCCCCCCGGGCGGCTACGGCCACGACCCCTCCGATGCCCTGGTCACCCCGCCGGGGGGGTCGGGCCGGTTGTCACCTACGCGAGCAGCGGGCACACGAGGGCCCGGTTAACGCCGCCCAACTGGCGGCCGAACTCGGCTGACCCCGGCCATCGTGCTTGCACTCGGCAGGGCAGAGTGCTAAACAGGTCATTGGCACTCGCATGGCGTGAGTGCCAGCTGGTCGGGACGGTGGGGCTGCGGTCGCGCCCGTGACATAACCACGGGTGGGGCACGTGGCCGGTCGTCGCGGGCTATCCGGCCCGGCCGAGGAGACGTCGCCGTCGCCAGGTGGCGACGTCCCAAGGTGCGTACACCAGACGGCCCATCCGGGGCACAACACTCGGGTGGCCCGTGAGTGTCCAGGAGGACAACGCCGTATGGCCAAGATGATCGCGTTCGACGAAGAGGCGCGCCGCGGCCTCGAGCGGGGCATGAACCAGCTCGCCGACGCCGTGAAGGTGACCCTCGGCCCCAAGGGCCGCAACGTCGTGCTCGAGAAGAAGTGGGGTGCCCCCACCATCACCAACGATGGTGTGAGCATCGCCAAGGAGATCGAGCTCGAGGACCCCTACGAGAAGATCGGCGCCGAGCTGGTCAAGGAGGTCGCCAAGAAGACCGACGACGTCGCCGGTGACGGCACGACGACGGCGACCGTCCTGGCCCAGGCCCTCGTTCGCGAGGGCCTGCGCAACGTGGCCGCCGGTGCCAACCCGATGGCCCTGAAGCGGGGCATCGAGGCTGCGGTCGCGAACGTCTCGGAGGAGCTGCTGAAGCTCGCCAAGGACGTCGAGACCAAGGAGCAGATCGCCTCCACCGCCTCCATCTCCGCTGGTGACACCAGCGTCGGCGAGATCATCGCCGAGGCGATGGACAAGGTCGGCAAGGAAGGCGTCATCACCGTCGAGGAGAGCAACACCTTCGGGCTCGAGCTGGAGCTCACCGAGGGTATGCGCTTCGACAAGGGCTACGTCTCGGCCTACTTCATGACCGACCCGGAGCGTATGGAGGCCGTCTTCGACGACCCGTACATCCTGATCGCGAACAGCAAGATCTCGTCGGTCAAGGACCTGCTCCCGATCCTGGAGAAGGTCATGCAGGGCGGCAAGCCGCTGCTGATCATCGCCGAGGACCTGGAGGGCGAGGCCCTGGCCACGCTGGTGGTCAACAAGGTCCGCGGCACCTTCAAGTCGGTCGCCGTCAAGGCGCCGGGCTTCGGTGACCGCCGCAAGGCCATGCTGACCGACATCGCCATCCTCACCGGTGGCCAGGTCATCAGCGAGGAGGTCGGCCTCAAGCTGGACGCCGCCAGCCTCGACATGCTGGGCCGGGCCCGCAAGGTCGTGGTGACCAAGGACGAGACCACCATCGTCGACGGTGCCGGCGACGCCGAGCAGATCCAGGGCCGGGTCAACCAGATCCGGGCCGAGATCGACAAGAGCGACTCCGACTACGACCGGGAGAAGCTGCAGGAGCGGCTGGCCAAGCTGGCCGGCGGCGTTGCGGTGATCAAGGTCGGCGCGGCCACCGAGGTCGAGCTGAAGGAGCGCAAGCACCGCATCGAGGACGCGGTCCGCAACGCCAAGGCCGCCGTCGAGGAGGGCATCGTCCCGGGTGGTGGTGTCGCGCTGGTCCAGGCCGGCAAGACCGCCTTCGACAAGCTCGACCTGGCCGGCGACGAGGCGACCGGCGCGCAGATCGTGAAGATCGCGCTGGACGCCCCGCTGCGGCAGATCGCCGTGAACGCCGGCCTTGAGGGCGGCGTCGTGGTGGAGCGGGTCCGCAACCTCGACTCGGGTCACGGCCTCAACGCCGCGACCGGCGAGTACGTCGACCTGCTGGCCGCGGGCATCATCGACCCGGCCAAGGTGACCCGTTCCGCGCTGCAGAACGCCTCGTCGATCGCCGCGCTGTTCCTCACCACCGAGGCCGTCGTGGCGGACAAGCCGGAGAAGACCCCGGCCGCACCGGCTGGCCCGGGCGGCGGGGACATGGACTTCTGAGTCCAGCTCCAACGCCGGAAGGGGCGGGCCGCGTCAGCGGTCCGCCCCTTCCGCTGTGTCGGCGGTGGCAAGACGAGGTCGGCAGTGGCCGCTGGTCCGCTAGGTCGGCAGTGGCCGCTGGTTCCGTCGCTTTCGCGCCCGGTCGTACGGTGGCCGGTGCTGAACCGGCTCGTCCACCAGGATGAGCGGCTCCTCGGGTGGCTCGTCCACACCGGTCATCTCGGCCAGTTGCTCGGCGTCGCCGTAGTCGAGCCGGTCGATCGGCAGTTGGCCGGGGAGTCCGTGGAGCGCAGCCCCGGTGGCTGGTGGGACTTCCCGGGCCTGATCGTCGTCCGTGCTCATCGCTGCCTCCTCTACCGAAACGGTAGGGCGTGCCGGGCACCGGGATGAGCGAATGGCCTTATCAGATCTATTTGGTATCTGCACCTTTTAGCGTGCTCAAGGGCACTACGTACGGAAAAAGCTGCATCCGTTACCGCCCGAATAATGATCAACCACGGGCCGCCGAGACGGCCGCGTACGCGTCGACCAGCCCGGCACCCACGACGTTCGCCGGGTCGCCACAGTCATCGGTCCGCGCCCGGGCCGGGTCGCTGGTCTCGATCGGGTCGGCCGTCTCTCGGAGGATCCGCCGCGTCCGGTCAAGGTCACCGACGAGTTCCGGGTTGGCCGACCACATCAACGCGACCACGCCAGCCACCTGTGGTGTGGCCATCGAGGTGCCGTCGAGCACGGCGTACCCGCCGCCAGGCATCGCGGAGATGACCTCCGCCCCCGGCGCCATCAGATCCGGTTTGGTCACTCCGGCGACCGTCGGGCCACGGGAGGAGAAGGCGGTGACCCGCCGCCGGTCGTCCACCGCGCCAACGGTCAGCACGTCCGCGTACGGTGCGGGCGGGTCCTGCACCGAGCCGCAGAACGGGCCGGTGTTGCCGGCCGCCGCGACGACGAGAATCCCGGCGGCCTCCAGCGCCTCCGTGGCCGGCCGCAGCGCAGAGGGATCGCAGCCTTCGATCGGCGGGCAGCCCCACGAGTTGGTCAGGATCTCCGGTGCCCGGGCGGGCCGCCCCTGTCGGAACGTGTCGCCGCCGAGCGGGAAAGGCGCCAGCATGAACTGGAGGCAGTCGAGGTAGGCGGCCGGGTTCCCCAGATTGCGGTCGAGGTTGACGCAGCCGACCCATCGCGCGCCGGGGGCCACACCGATGCCGTCCCGCCCGACGGCGCTGCCGATCGTGTGGGTGCCGTGCCCGCTGCGGTCGGTCGGCGTCCCGCTGCCGTTCCACGGGTCGAACCACGAGTCGTCGCCGCCCCGGAAACCCTGGGCGAGGGTCGGATGCCGCCCGTCCACTCCCGAGTCGGAACTGCCCACGGTCACCCCGTCACCGGTGACGCCGAGTTCGGACCAGACCCGATCCGCGCCGATCATGGTGATGTGCCACGGCGGGCCGGACGGAGGCGGGGCGCTGCCGGTGGCGCTGTCAGCGGGTGCCGGCAACGGACGCAGTCGCTGGCTGACCAGCACCCGGGCCACCTCGGGCCGGCTGGACAGCCAGGCTCGTACCGCCGGCCCGCCGGCCACCTCGATCGCGTTGACCAGGTAGTAGCGGGTGTGTGGCAGTCGGGCCCGGCGCAGGTCTCGCCGCAGGTCGGCCTGGGTCCGGTCGGCGGTGTCGACCAGCCGCCGGTAGACCTCCTCGGCGCGTGCGTCCCGGCCTGCCCGACCTGGCCCGCCGCTCACACCGCTCAGGTCCGCCTGCTCGCGGAGCAGTACGAAGAGGCGTTCCCCGTGCAGCCCCGGCTGGCCGACGGTCACGCCGACCAAACCGACCGTGACCAGCAGCGTCAGGGTGCTCGCCACGGCCAGCACCCGGCTCGGCGTGCGGGCCGAGCGGCGCGCCAGCAGCAGGCCGTACCCGACCGCCAGCACCAGCCCGACGGCGAGGCCGAGACCGGTCGCGGCCGCGACCCAGAAGGGCACGTCACGGTTGCCGACCAGCAGCAGGCTGACCTCCTCCGGGTCGGTGAAGGCAAGCGGGCCGAACACGCCGAGCCCGACCAGCCAGGCCGCTGGCGTCCGACCGCCATCCCCGGCCGGGTGGTGGGCCACGACGGCCCCGGTTATCGGTTGATCCGGCGGGACCTGGCCCGTGCCCGGGTGGGTGACACCACGTCCGCCGGCCGGCCGGCGGCTCATGGAATGCAGCGCGGCCAACGCGAAACCGGCCGGCGGCAGTGTCACCAGCAGGGGCAGTTGCGCTCCTGAGTGGCCGCCGCCGGCACCGATCAGCAGCAGCACGACCCCGGCGACGAGCCCGCCCAGCAGCACCGGCCGGGCCGGTCGGGGCGGCTCGTCGGCCTCGAAGCGGCCCCAGAACCGGACGTCGAGCAGCGTCGCGGCCAGCACGCCGACAGCCGCCGCAGCCAGCCCGGCGAGAATGGTCTCCAACAGCCCGCCGAGCGCACCCCACCAGACCCAGGGCAGCAGCAGGGCGAGCCCGGCGGCCACCGCGAGCGCGGCCGGCACCGACTGCTGCCCGCCCAGTCGCTCCGGACGCCCGGTCTCGGCGTGCCGGCCGGGGCCGAGGACGTGGGAGGGCAGCCGGGCCGTCACCACCGTCAGCAGCGTGGCCACGAGGGCGAGCGCGCCGAGGTACGCCTCGTGGTGCACCGGGGGGATCGTCCGCAGCAGGCCGAGCAGGCCGAGTACGAGCGCGCCGGCGAACCAGACCCGGCCGGTCACACGGACCGCCGCCGAGCGGGGAACGAGCGCCAGCGGTAGTGCCACGGCGGCGATCAGCAGCACGGTGAACAGGCAGACCACCGGCCAGAGCGGCACCAGCCGGTCCAGTCCGCCGATCAGCGCCACCTGGTCCACGGCCCAGCCGCCGGTCTGTGCCAGGACCGTGACCGCGACCGTCCAGCAGCCGGCGAGCACCGCCGCGACGATCGCCCAGGGGCTACCGGTCGAGCCGGATGTGGTGGGTTCCGCCCGCATCCGCACACAGTACGACCCAACGCCGCGCCGCCGGACGGATCTGACGGGCAACGGATCGAGGTGCCCGGGCCGGCACGTGTCGGGGGAGGACCGGGCCGGTTAACGTGGACGGGTGCGTGATCCGAACGTTCTGCGGTCCGTTGCCGGGCAGTTGTCGCCCGCCCGCCGCGCCGCCGACCTGCGTCGGTTGCGCGCCGAGCGGTTCGACGTGCTGGTGATCGGGGGCGGGGTGACCGGTGCCGGAGCGGCCGTCGACGCCGCGTCCCGGGGGCTCAAGGTGGCTCTGGTCGAGGCCCGCGACTTCGCCGCCGGCACCTCCAGCCGGTCCAGCAAGCTGATCCACGGTGGCCTGCGCTACCTGGAGCAGTTGGAGTTCGGCCTGGTGCACGAGGCGCTGACCGAGCGCGGGCTGCTGGCCACCCGGCTGGCGCCGCACCTGGTGCGGCCGGTGTCGTTCCTGGTGCCGCTTCCCGCCGGTCAGGGCGTCCGCGGCCTGCCCGCCCGACTGCTGCGGCGGGCCTACTACGGCGCGGGTGTGGCCGCGTACGACGCCTTCGCCGGAGTTTTCGGCGGCGGCCGGGGCATGCCGTTGCATCGCCACCTGAGCCGCGAGGGGGCCCGCCGGGTCTTCCCGAGTCTGCGCTCCGACGGCCTGGCTGGCGCGATCCGCTATCACGACGGGCAGGTCGACGACGCCCGCCTGGTGGTCACCCTGGCGCGCACCGCCGCCAGCCTGGGCGTGACCGTGGTGAGCAGTGCCCGGGCGGTCGGGCTGATCCGGCAGGCCCGCGAGGTCACCGGGGTCCGGGTCCGTGACCTGGAGGCGCCCGCCGGTTCACCCGAGGCCGAGTTCGAGGCACGCGCCCGTACGGTCATCGCCGCCACCGGTGTCTGGACCGACGACATGTCCCGCATGCTCAACGACGTCGGGCTGCGGCCCGGTATCCGGGTCCGGGCGTCCAAGGGCGTGCACCTGGTGGTGCCCCGATCGGCGATCACCGGCGAGACCGGGCTGATCCTGCGTACGGCCACCAGCGTCCTGTTCGTCATCCCGTGGGGCGGGCACTGGATCATCGGCACCACCGACACCGACTGGCGATTGGACCGCTCCCACCCGGCCGCCTCCGCCAGCGACATCGACTACCTGCTCCGGCAGGTCAACACGGTGCTGGACCGCCCGCTGACCACCGCCGACATCGAAGGCGTCTACGCCGGGCTGCGCCCGCTGCTGGCCGGCGAGGCGGACTCCACCTCGAAGCTCTCCCGGGAGCATGCCGTCATCGAACCGATGCTCGGGCTGCTGCTGGTGGCCGGCGGGAAGTACACGACGTACCGGGTGATGGCCGCCGACGTGGTCGACCGGGCGGTACGCCGACTCGGTGGCCAGCGGGTGTCGCGTACGGCGGACCTGCCGCTGCTCGGCGCGGACGGGTACGCGGCCATGTGGCGGGACCGGGCGGACCTGGCCCGCCGCCACGGGATGCCGGTGGGCGTGGTGGAGCACCTGCTGGAGCGGTACGGCACCCTCACCCTCGACCTGCTCGCCCTGATCGACGCCGACCCGTTGCTGGCCTCCCCGCTGCCGGGGGCGCCGGAGTATCTCGCCGCCGAGGTGACGTACGCTGCCCGCGCCGAAGGGGCGTTGCACCTGGAGGACGTGCTGACCCGGCGTACCCGGATCTCGATCGAGACTACGCACCGTGGTCTGGAGTCGGCCGAGCAGGCGGCCGAGCTGATGGGCGCGGTGTTGGGCTGGGACGCGGCCCGGCGGGCCCGGGAGGTGACCCACTACCGTGCCCGGGTGGAGGCCGAGCGACAGTCCCAGCGGATGCCGGACGACGCGACCGCCGATGCCGCGCGGCTCGGCGCGCCGGACGTGCGTGGCTACGCCGCGGATCGGGGTGCCGACGACGGCGCGGCCGGCCTGGCCCGCTGACGGCCCACTCTGGAGATCGTCGAGTATGGATATCCTTCTGGCGGGTTATACTCGCTACCTACGGTGGGGTAGGTTCCGCGAGTGATGGCGCTTTCCCGATCACGACTGTTCTTCCTGCCCGGCATCGTCCTGCTGGCGGTCGCTCTCGGCGGCTGTGCCCCTTTCGGCGACAACTCCGAACCGCCCGTGGCGGCGAGCGCGCCGGCCGCCGGGCAACCCGGCGGCGCAGGGGCCACCACCACCGGAAAAGGCCGAGTCAGCCTGCTGCAGAACGACGGGGCCGACGGTCCGCTGCGCACCCTGAACGTGGAGCCGGACGGGCGCTGGGAGTGCATCGACTGTGCCGGCGACGGAGTCACCTCGACCGGCGCGTTGAGTGCGGAGCACCGGGAGCGTCTCCAACAACTGCTGGCCGAGCCGGACCTGGCTCGGGAGACCGACGAGGCCCGGGGCTACCGGGTCAGCTGCGTCGGCGCGCTCACCTCCACCCTGCTGACCGCGGCCGGCCTGATCACCTCGCAGGACTGTCCCGGGGAGGAACGGCCGGCGGCGGCCGAGGAGATCCTGCTGCTGCTCACCCAGAACACGCCCGCCGAGATGGTCGGCTGACGCGGGTCAGAGCACCTTTCCGGGGTTGAGCAGGCCGGTCGGGTCGAGCGCTGCCTTGATCGCCTGGTGCACCCGTACGCCGACCGGGCCGATCTCCCGGGCCAGCCAGTCGCGCTTGAGCAGGCCGACGCCGTGCTCACCGGTGCAGGTGCCGCCCAGGTCGAGCCCCAACCGCATGATCTCGTCGAAGGCCCGTCGGCCGCGCTCCAGGCTCGCCGGATCGGCCCGGTCGACCACGATGTTGGGGTGCATGTTGCCGTCGCCGGCGTGACCGACCACCCCGATCGGCACCTGGCACTCGGCCGAGATCCGGGCCACGCCGTCGAGCAGCGCGGCGAGCGCTCCCCGGGGCACCGCCAGGTCGTCGATGATCAGGCCACCGCTGCCGCCCGGGTACGCCTCCGCGGCGTACTTCTCCATGGCCGGATGAGCCGACCGGCGGGCCTGCAACAGCGCGGCGGCCTCCACCGCGTCGCTGGCCGCGTACACCTCCTCGGCGCCGGCCGCCTGGCAGACCGCGGCCAACCCGGCCAGGTCCGCTGCCGCCCGGGGGCCGGTGTCGACGGCGGCCAGCAGCAGCGCCTCGGCGTCGGTGCGCAAACCCATCGGCCGGTACGCCTCGATCGCCGCCAGGTGGGTGCGGTCGAGCAGTTCCAGCAGGCTGGGAGAGAGCCCCTGGGTGGCGATCCGGGCCACCGCCTCGCCCGCGCCCGAGGTCGAGCCGAAGACGGCCACCAGGGTCAGCGACTCCGCTGGTGCGGGTCGCAGCGCGACGGTGACCTCGGTGATCACTCCGAGGGTGCCCTCCGACCCGACGAAGAGCCGGGTCAGGTCGTAACCGGCCACGCCCTTGGCGGTACGCCGCCCGGTGCGCAGCACCTCGCCGGAGGCGAGCACCACCTCCAGGCCGAGCACGTACTCGCTGGTCACGCCGTACTTGACGCAGCACATGCCGCCCGCGTTGGTGGCGACGTTGCCGCCGATGGTGGACGACTCCCAGGAACCGGGGTCGGGCGGGTACCACAGACCGTGCTCACCCACTGCGACGGTGAGCACGGCGTTGATCACCCCCGGCTGGACGACCGCGATCCGACTGACCGGATCGATCTCCAGGATCGCGTCCATCGCGGTGGTGCTGATCACCACCGCGCCGGCGACGGCGTTCGCAGCGCCCGCCAGCCCGGTGCGGGCACCCTGCGGCACCACCGGTACGCCGTGCTGCCCGGCCGCCCGGACCACCGCGACGACCTCTGCGGTGCTGCGCGGGCGGGTCACCACCAGCGGCGTCGCCGAGGCACAGAGGTCGGCCTCGTCCCGCTCGTGCCCACGCAGCAGGTCAGGATCGGTGAGCACCGCGTCCCGCCCGAGGGCGGCACGCAGGTCGTCGAGGAGCGGGGAGGTGGCCATGGGGCCGAGGTTACGACCGGCCACTTGTGATCATCAACCTGGGTCGACGCCCGGTACGGTGGCTGAGTGATCTACGTGGACCGGCCGTCCTGGCCGAGGCGCGGCCGGCTCTGGTCGCACCTGATCAGTGACGTCTCCCTCACCGAACTGCACGCCTTCGCCGAGATGCTGGGTGCCCCCGCGAGAGGCTTCGACCGGGACCACTACGACATTCCCGCCGAGCGCTTCCCGATGGCCGTCTGGCTCGGTGCGCAGGTCGTACCCAGCCGCGACATCGTCCGCCTCCTGCGCGCCGCCAACCTCCGCCGCCCCAAACACCTCTTCCGCCCCTCCCGCGCCCTCCCGCCTCGACCCCCGATCTCCCCCACCGCCGATCAGGCAGTAGTGGCCCGTATCAAAGCGGATAAGAGGCCCGTGACGCCTGGCACAACTGCATGATCGCCGGGCATGTCAGGAAGTGATGCGGGTCAGCTCGCGGGTGAGGTTGGTGTGGGCGGGGTGGGTCCAGCGGGTGGCCAGGGCGGGGATGCGGTACAGGGAGGGCAGGGCGAGCAGGCCGGCGAGCACCCGGGCCCGGCCGGCCCGGTAGTCCGGCTCGGGCACGTGGGCGTACTCCCGGCGGATCGCGGCGGCATACCTGTCGTACTCCGGTGGTGACGCGGCCAGCACGGCCAGGTCGGCGTCGCAGAGCAGCGCGCCGTCGGCGTCCGCCGGATCCACCAGGTGACCGGCGGTGAGCAGGACCAGTCGATTCACCTCGGCCACCTCGGCCGGAGGCAGCCCCAACCTGGTGAGCAGGTCGTCGGCGAGCGCCGCGCTGTCGCGCTCGTTCCGGTCACCCGCCGCGCGGGGGTCGTACACCGCGTCGTGGCACCACGCCGCGAGTCGCACCAGATCGGGTCGTGACGCGGTCGAGGCGTACCGGTCGATCACGTCGAGCACGGCGCCTAGGTGCGCGATCGTGTGATAGTGCCGGTGCGGCTCCCGCCACCGTTCGAGCAACTCCGCGCCGGCGGCGTCGACCGACGCCGGGTCACCTGCTCCGGCTGCCCGGGCGGCGGTACGCCATCGTGCGATCAACCCCGTCACCGGCCCGAGTCTGCCTGATCCGGCGACGAGCCGTGATCCGGTGCCGGCCGCCCGCAGCGATGTGCCGCTTCGGCGGGAATGTCCGGGCGTCAGGTGGGTAGTCCCGGCCATGGCGGTGGCCCGGCGCGGACTTACCCGGCTGCTGCGCCGAGACGGCGAGCGCGACGGCCGGTCCGACGTGGACAAGGCCCGGATCGCCGGGACGGTGGCGCAGCTGCATGACCGGAGCAAGGCGACCCTGCGCGACCGCCTGCACCGGGTGCGCCTGTCACTCGGCCTGGCCGCCCAGGCGGGTCTGGCCGCCGGGTTGTCCTGGGTGGCGGCGCATGAGCTGCTGGGAAATCCGCAACCGGTCTTCGCCCCGATCTCCGCCGTCGGCACCCTGGCCGTCTCGGTGGGTCAGCGGTTACGCCGGACCGTCGAGCTGATCCTCGGGGTGGGCGTCGGGGTGTTCGTCGGCGACCTGCTGATCTATCTCCTCGGTACCGGGCCGTGGCAGCTCGGGCTGGTGGTGACCTCCGCCATCGTGCTGACCGTCTTCGCCGGGGGCAGCGTCGCCATCGTCATCCAGGCTGCGGCGACCGCGGTGCTGATCGCGACGCTCAGCCCGTCGGTGGAGGACCTGGAGATACCTCGGTTCATCGATGCACTCGTCGGCGGCAGCGTCGCGCTGCTGGTCACCGCGATCCTGCTGCCGCTCAACCCGCTGCGGGTGCTCAACCGGGCGGCCCGGCCGGCGCTGGACCTGCTCGCCGGCCAGCTCGATCTCGCCGCCGTCGGGCTGCGGGAACGCGATGCGGGCAAGATCCAGAGTGCGTTGGACCGGCTACGCGACAACAAGGAGGAGTTGGCCGCCTTCTCCGAGGCGATCGAGGGTGCCAAGGAGACCGCGCTGCTCTCCCCGGCGCGGTGGCATCGGCGCAGCGAGCTCACCCACTACGCGGAGGCGGCCGACCCGATCGACCGGGCGATGCGCAACAGCGGCACCCTGATCCGGCGGGCGGTGACCCTGGTGGAGGACGACGAGCCGATCCCGGAACCGATGTTGGACGCGGTCGTTCACCTGGCCGAGGCGGTGCGCCAGCTCCAGACGGAGTTCGCTCTGGGCAAGGAGCCCGAACAGGCCCGGCAACGGCCGCTGCGCGCCGTGAGCGAGGCCGGCCGGGCGTACGCCGAGGGGGTCGGGTTCTCCGGCAGTGTGGTGGTGGCTCAGGTGCGTACCACCGCCAGTGATCTGCTGGTGGCCTCCGGCATCAGTCAGGAGGAGGCGAACCGGCTGGTGCGCCGCTCCTTCGGTGAGCTGGACCGGCCGGCGACACCGGCCAAGCCGTAACCGGCTGTGCAGCGGCCCACCGCACCCCCGGTCGGCTGAGTCCTCCGGGGCGGCCCATGCGCCCGGCCGGGCGGGCCGGGCATGACTACGCTGACCGCATGGCCGTCACCCCGTCCGGCGGATCGCCGCCGCCGTCGCCGTCCGTGCCCGTCGCCCCCGGCGCGGGTGACGGCGTACCCGGAATGCCGCGACGCCGTCTCAGCTGGCGACGGGCGCTGGTGCTGATCGGGGTGATCATTCTGATCGCGGCCTGCGCGATCTTCATGCTCTTCACGCTCGGCACCAGCCTCGGTCCGGAGGCGCTGCTGGTCGGTACGGCCGCGGCGGTGCTGCCGGTCCCGGTGCTGGTGGCCTGCTTCCTCTGGCTCGACCGCTACGAGCCCGAGCCGTTGAAGTATCTGGTCTTCTGCTTCGCCTGGGGCGCCTTCGTCTCCACCGCGGCGTCCCTGACGGTGAACGAGACGGCGGCCGGCTGGTTCGAGGACCAGGGCCTGCCCGTTGCGCTCACCGCCGTGCTGGTCGCGCCCTTCATCGAGGAACTGACCAAGACTCTCGGCCCGATCCTGCTGCTGATCTTCCGACGGCGGGAATGGTCGGGCATCACCGACGGCCTCGTCTACTGCGGGCTGTCCGCGATCGGCTTCGCCATGGTGGAGAACATCCTCTACCTGGGCGGGTACGGATACGCCTCGGGGGTCGAGCAGTACGGGCCGGCGACCGGGACGCAACAGGTCATCGCCATCTTCATCGTCCGGATCCTGCTCTTCGGGTTCGCCCATCCGTTGTTCACCTCGATGGCCGGTATCGGGCTCGGTATCGCCGCACGGTCGGCGGACCGTCGGGTGCGGTTCTTCGCCCCGGTCGCCGGCCTGCTGCTGGCGATGATGCTGCACGGCACGTGGAACCTGCTGCCGACGCTGACCCAGGCCACCGGTCAGGTGCTGATCTCACTCTTCGGCTTCGTCGGCGTGATGGTCCCGATCTTCTTCGGCATGGTCGGCCTGGCGGTGTGGCTACGGGCCTGGGAGGGACGGCTCACCGAGCGGGTGCTGCCGGACTACGTCCGGGCCGGGTGGCTCACGCCGCCGGAGGTGGCCGCGTTGAGCAGCCTCGGCCGCCGACACGCGGCCCGGGCGTGGGCCCGGCGGGTGGCCGGCGACGCCGGTCTGCGGGCGATGCGTGGTTATCAGTTCGCGGCGACCCGGTTGGCGCTGCTGCGGGACGGCGCCACCCGAGGTCTGGACCGCCGCCCCGCCGACCGGGACCGGACGGCCCGGGAGGAACAGGAACTGCTGCACTCCATCGCCGCGTACCGGTCGTACTTCGTGGGCCGGGATCCGCAGTCGCCGGTAGGCGTCTGGGACGGGCACCGCTACCACCTGCGGTTCCCGGACGGCTCGCAGCGGGCGGTGGCGGCCCCCGAGGAGCCGGTGGTCCCGATTCCGGTGGTGCTCACCCCGCCACCCGGATATCCCGCCGGCTACGGCCAGCCCGGCTGGTACGGCCCACGTCCCGCCGCCCCCTGGCCACCCGGTCACCGCTGACCGCTCCGGCCACCGGTCACCGTTGATCCCGACCCGACCAGCCAGCCGGCGACCGGAAGCGGCCGGCCAGTGGGCTCAGGTCATCAGGCTGGTGAGGAAGTCCCCGAGCCCCTGGGCCATCATCATCAGGGCCGCACCGATCGACTTGAACATCTGTGCGGCGCCCTCCGGCCGGAACGCCACGAAGTAGATCAGAAACGCGAGGCTTCCCCAGGCCAGCACCTTTTTCACGAATACCGGCATCGTCCCTCCCCAGGCCGGTGGTGCGGCTGGCTTCCCGTCGGGGAGCGCGACAAACGAGGCGCGGACCGGTCGAGCGTCCCGAAGCCGGTCAGAGATAGAGGCCGGTGGCGTTCTCCTCGATCCGCTCGGCGGCCACCGCGTGCACGTCGCGTTCGCGCAGCAGCACGTAGCCCTCGCCGTGCAGCTCGACCTCGGATCGGTCATCGGGGTCGAAGAGCACCCGGTCGCCGGAGACGATGGAGCGTACGTTGGGGCCGACCCCGACAGCGGTGGCCCACGCCAGGCGTTTGCCCACCGCCGCGGTGGCGGGAATCACGATGCCGGCGCTGGAACGCCGCTCGCCGTCGCTGCCCTCCATCCGCACCAGCACGCGGTCGTGCAGCAGCCGGATGGGCAGGCCGAAGTCGAGGTTCGGATCGGCGGTCACGCCGCAGACGCTACCGTGTCGTCCCTGCCGGGCCGCCGGTGGTCACCGGGTTAGCGACCGGTCGGGCGGGGCACTGTGGGTGGCGAATCCGTCCTACCGTTGCCTGGTCGGGCGTATCCTGTCCGACCTGACGCAGTGCGCAGGCCGATCTGCCGGGAGGTGCGCTTGAGCCGCTTCGAGCGGATACGCGGACGGCTGCGTCGCGCGTACGAGTCGGGCAAGGCATCGGTCAACGCGGGTCGTCAGACTCCCGCCGATGCCGTGGAGCCGCCCGGCCTGGCCTCGCCGTCGAGCCCTGGGCCGGTGGCACCGGAGGCGGCGACCGTGGTCGGTGTCGACACACCCACCCCACTGCACAACTCCACCTCCAGTCGCGACGACGCCGACGTGCCGCACGCGCTGCGGATCGCCGCCGCCTGGTGCTGGCGGCTGATCGTCATCGGCATCGTCTTCTGGGCGCTGCTGAAGCTCGTCGGCACGATCAGCATCGTGATCATCCCGTTGGCGGTGGCGCTGCTGCTGTCGGCGCTGCTGGCACCCGCGGTCGGCTGGCTGTTACGGGCCCGCCTGCCGCGATCACTGGCAACCGCGGTGGTACTGGTCGCGGGCCTGGCCGCGGTGATCGGCACGTTCACCCTGGTGGTCAACGAGTTCATCAAGGGCGTTCCGGAACTGACCGCGAAGTCAACCCAGGGCCTACAGCAGATCCAGCAGTGGCTCAAGACCGGGCCGCTGCACCTGTCGGACAACGACCTCGACCGGTACATCGAGGAGACCCAGCGGTGGGTCGACAACAACACCGAGCGGTTCACCAGCGGCGCTCTCTCCACCGCAGCCACCCTGGCCGAGGTGCTGACCGGCACGGTGCTGGTCCTCTTCGCCACCTTCTTCTTCCTGCGCGACGGCAGCATCATCTGGCGGTTCCTGGTCCGGCTGCTGCCCGTCGCCGCGCGCTGGAAGGTCGACGACGCCGGCCGGGCCGCCTGGGCGACGCTTGGCGCCTACGTCCGGGCGACGGTGCTGGTCGCCTTCATCGACGCCGTCGGCATCGGCATCTTCCTGGTCATCTTCGACATCCCGTTCGCCTTCCCGCTGGCCGCCCTGGTCTTCCTCGGCGCGTTCATCCCGATCGTCGGCGCGACCCTCTCCGGGGGCGTGGCGGTGCTGGTGGCGTTGGTCGACAGCGGCCCGGTGACCGCGTTGATCATCTTGGGCGTGGTGATCGGCGTACAACAGGTGGAGGGCCACATCCTCCAGCCGTTGATCATGGGTAGGGCGGTCGCGATCCACCCGCTCGCAGTGATCATCGGTCTGGCGGCCGGCGTGGTGCTCGCCGGGATCACCGGCGCGCTGGTCGCGGTGCCCATCATCGCGGTGCTCAACACGGCCGTGCGCCGCCTCGCCGCCCGGCGCGTTCCGGACACCCCGCCCGACGCCGTCGTCGTCGCCTCCCGGGCACCCTGAGCCGGACCGCCTGCCCGTGGGACGCCAGCCGGCTCAGCCCGCGGCGAGGCGGGCCAGCGCGCCTCGGGCCACCTCCGGACGGGTCGTGTACCAGAACGGAGGCAGCGAGCGACGGAGGAACGAGCCGTAGCTGCGGGCCGTCTCCAGCCGGGAGTCGAGTACCGCCACCACGCCCCGGTCACCGCTGGCCCGGATCAACCGGCCCACGCCCTGTGCCAGCCGAACCGCCGCGATCGGGACGCTCACCGCGGCGAAGCCGGAGCCGCCCTGCGCGTCGACCGCCGCAGCCCGGGCCGCGGCGAGCGGTTCGTCGGGGCGGGGAAACGGAAGCCGGTCGATCACCACGAGTTGGCAGGCGTCGCCCGGCACGTCGACGCCCTGCCACAACGACATCACCCCGAATAGGCAGCTCGACCGCTCCTCGCGGAAACGTCGGACCAGCAGTGGCAGCGTCTCCTCACCCTGGAGCAGCACCGGCAGGTCGGTCCGGGCGCGCAGCAGCTCCGCCGCCTGCTGCGCGGCCCGGCGGGAGGAGAAGAGCCCGAGCGTACGCCCGCCGAGCGCGGTGACCAGCGCGAGCAGTTCCTCCCCGGCGGCCTCGGGCAGCCCGGAGGCCCCCGGGCGGGGCAGGTGCGCGGCCACGTAGAGGATGCCCTGCCGGGGATAGTCGAACGGCGAGCCGACGTCCAGTGAACGCCACCCGAGCCCGGAGTCCGTCAACCCGCCCGCGTCGTCCGGCCGGGGCGGTGCGGTGCCACCGGCCACCTCATCGGGACCGGACGGCCGCCGGGTGGCCTCGGCGAGGGCGGCGGCGGCCGGTGACGGTGGGCCGGGCGGGGGCGAGTCGAGGCCCAGTGCCCGGGCGACCGTGTCGAACCGCCCACCGAGCGCGAGCGTGGCCGAGGTGGCCACCACGGTCCGCTCGTCGTAGAGGTGGGTGGCCAGGGTGCTGGCGACCGAGAGCGGCGCCACCACAAGTGCCCGCCGTCCGGTCACGTCGTTGCGCTCCACCCAGGCCACGTCGTGCTCGGCCTCCTCCAGCAGCCGCTGAACGGTGGTGGACAACTCGTCGAGGACGGCCTTGGCCTGCTGCTTGCGTACCGGGTCGGTGTCGTCGGCCTTGACGTCGCCGATGCTGTCCAGGGCGGTACGGGTGGCGGCGTCCAACAGCGTGCACGCCTCCCGCAGCGGGCCGGGCAGCCCGCTCGTGATCCGTCCCGCCGGGGCCTCGGCCAACCCGACCGCGAGGGCGTCACCCGACGCGGTCAGCGCTTCGGCCGTCTCCGGGCGCAGCAGTGGCCGGGCCCGCCGGGCGGACCTGTCGATCAGCTCCGGGGTCAACTCCGCCTGGGCTGCCGAGGAGACCCGGTCCGCCAGTTCGTGGGCCTCGTCGACGACCAACAGCCGGTGGGGCGGGACGATGTGTCGGCCGGCGAGCATGTCGACCGCGAGGAGGCTGTGGTTGGTCACCACGATGTCCGCCTCCCGGGCCCGGGCCCGGGACGCCTCGGCGAAGCACTCCGCACCGTACGGGCAGCGGGAGGCGCCGACACACTCGCGGGCGGGCATTGAGGCCAGCCGCCATGTCTGGTCGTCGACGCCCGGGTCCAACTCGTCGCGGTCACCGGTGTCGGTCTCCAGGGCCCAGTCCCGCAGACGCTGGATCTGCTTGCCCAGCCGGCCGGCCTCACCGAGCCAGCGGGTGCCGCCGGGACGCTCGGCCGGGGCGTCGAAGAGGGTGTCCTCCGGTTCGTCCGCCGTGGAGTTCTCCAGCCGGGCCAGACAGAGGTAGTGGTGGCGGCCCTTCAGCACGGCGAACGTGGGGCGGCGGCGGAGCAGCGGTTCGACGGCGTCGGCCAGCCGGGGCAGGTCGTGCTCCACCAGCTGGGACTGCAACGCCAGGGTGGCGGTGGAGACCACCACAGGTCCGTCCACCGTCAACGCCGGGGCGAGGTACGCCAGGGACTTGCCGGTGCCCGTGCCGGCCTGCACCAGCAGGTGGTCCCCGGTACCGACGCATTCCTCGATCGCCGTGGTCATCCGTTGCTGGCCCGGACGGGCCGTACCGCCGGGCACGGCACCGACCGCAGCGGACAACAGCTCGGCTCCGCCCGGCCGGTCGCCCCGCCGACGTGCCTTGTCGCGGGCGGTGCCGGTGCCGATGGCGGTGCGGGGCGGGGTCACCGTGGCACGGTACCCGCCCGGGCGGACGTGGTCGGTACCGAGCGGGCCGTGTCGCGGGTCGCGCGGCGCGGAATATCGCCCTGTCGTCCGGTAACTTCCCGACGGCGAGCCGTGGGCGGAATCGGCTAGGGTGCGACTCATGCCGAGCGACGTGATCCGTGTGATCTACCGCAAGTTCGACGGCAGCGCCCACCGCGACTACCCGGCCCGCCGGTTGGCCGAGGACGACCTCGGCATCTGGCTCGGCGTGTCGGCCGGCACCAGCTCGGTCTATCACGGCCGACCGTCGGTCGAGCAGATTCCCTTCGTGTTGCTGGTGCCCCACCACGCCTGGTGGACCGGCATGTTCAACCCGCCGCCCCGCACCAGCGAGGTCTACTGCGACATCGCCAGCCCGGCCCGCTGGGAGGGTGAGGACACCGTTCATCTGATCGACCTCGACCTGGACGTGGTCCGTCGTCGCGAGACCGGCCTGGTCGAGCTGCGCGACGAGGACGAGTTCGCCGAGCACCGGGTCCGCTTCGGGTATCCCGACGACCTGGTGGTGGAGGCCGAGGCGGCGGCGCGCTGGTTGTTCGGCGCGCTCGGCGACGGCACCGAGCCGTTCGCCACCTCGTACCGCAAGTGGCTGGCCCTGGTGGTCTGACGCTGCCCGCGCCCGCGGGCCTCAGCCCGGTCTGATGCAGCTCCGTCGCGCGGACCGGCGGCGGACGGGTGATGATGCTCCGATGGTGGA
The DNA here is from genome assembly GCF_057196645.1 of Micromonospora sp. ATLC16. Classification (NCBI taxonomy): domain Bacteria; kingdom Bacillati; phylum Actinomycetota; class Actinomycetes; order Micromonosporales; family Micromonosporaceae; genus Micromonospora; species Micromonospora sp. ATLC16. The sequence goes on along the minus strand of NZ_JBXUOW010000004.1, from coordinate 46,710 downwards.
CGACTATGGCTTCGACGTGGTGGCGCCGAACGGCGGCGCGGTACGCGACCTGCTCCGGGTACGGCCCGGTGGACCGGTGGACCTCGCGGAGATCGATCCCCGCTCGACTCCGGGGCTGCCCGGCCCGGAGGTGACCTGGCCGGACCGCAAGACCTGGGCCCGCCGGCAGCTGACCCGGCTGGGTGCGGGGCTGGCCGGGCAACAGGAGATGCTGTTCGCGGGCGCGAAGGCCGAACCCGGTGCCGGCCGGCGGGTGCTGCTGGTGCTCCAGGCGATGGACTGCGGCGGCAAGGACGGCACGGTCAAGCGGGTGGTCGGGGCGATGAATCCGCTCGGCGTGCACATCCGGGCGTTCGGTCCGCCGACCGCCGAGGAGCTGCGGCACCACTTCCTGTGGCGGATCCGCCGGGCCCTGCCGCCGCCGGGCAACCTGGGGGTCTTCAACCGCTCGCACTACGAGGACGTGCTGGTGCCCCGGGTCCAGGAGCGGGCGCCGGAGGACCTCTGGCGGCCCCGGTACGCGGAGATCGACGAGTTCGAGCGGGAGTTGACCGACGCCGGGGTGACCCTGGTCAAGGTCTTCCTGCACATCTCCAACTCCGAGCAGGCGAAGCGGCTGCTGGCCCGCCTGGACGATCCGACCAAGCACTGGAAGTACCACCCGTCCGACGTCGACGCCCGGGCCCGGTGGGACGACTACCAGGCCGCGTACGCCGAGGTGCTCGCCACGTGCGGTACGGACCAGGCACCGTGGTACGTGGTGCCGGCGGACCGCAAGTGGTACCGCGACTGGGCGGTGGCGCACCTGCTGCGTGAGACGTTCGACACTCTTGGTCTGGGGTATCCGCCAGCCGACTTCGACATCGAGCGGGAACGGGAGCGGCTGATGGGAACCACGGGACGGTGAAGGTGAACGGAAGTTGAACGAGCGGTGAATGCCATCTGGCCAGGGGTGGGCCGAATAATCGCCGATCTGACGGTTCCCTAGCATTCCCCTCAGCAGTGCGCCGGAGCTACGGCCGCCACCCCTTCCACCCGACACGACGAGGTCCGTGCTGTGAGGTTTTCCTTCCGCCCCAACGAGGGCGCTTTCTACGAGCTCTTCACCAGGGCCGCGCAGAATCTGGTCCGGGGTACCGAGCTGCTCAACGAGCTGGCCCTGCCCGATGTCGAGGTGCAGTCGGTGAGCGAGCGACTCACCGAGGTGGAGCACGACAGCGACCAGATCACCCACGACCTGTACAAGAAGATCAACTCTACCTTCGTCACCCCCTTCGACCGAGAGGACATCTACCGGCTCGGTTCCCTCCTGGACGACGTGATGGACCACCTGGAGGCGGTGGGAAACCTGCTCTACCTCTACGGGCTGACCAAGCTGCCGTCGCTGCCCCGGGAGATGCACGAGCTGGTGCACGTACTCGACCAGCAGGCGAAGCTGACCGCCGACGCGATGCCTCGACTCAAGTCGATGAAGGATCTCGAGGACTACTGGATCGAGATCAACCGGCTGGAGAACGACGGCGACCAGGCCTACCGGATGCTGCTGGTACGGCTCTTCTCCGGTGAGTACGACGCGTTGACCGTGCTGAAGATGAAGGAGGTCGCCGACGAGCTGGAGGCCGCCTGCGACGCCTTCGAGCACGTCGCCAACACGGTCGAGACCATCGCGGTCAAGGAGTCCTGATCCTGTGAGTCCCGAGCTCATCGCCGTGCTGGCGGTGATCGGGGTGGCCCTGGTGTTCGACTACACCAACGGCTTCCACGACGCCGCCAACGCGATCGCGACCAGTATCTCCACCCGGGCGCTGACACCCCGGGTCGCCCTGGCCATGGCGGCGGTCGGCAACTTCATCGGCGCCCACTTCGGCGCCGAGGTCGCCAAGACCGTCGGCAGCGGCCTGGTCGAGCTGCCCACCGGTGTCTCCAGCCTCGGCATCGTCTTCGCCGGGGTGATCGGCGCGATCACCTGGAACCTCGTCACCTGGTACTTCGGCCTGCCGTCGTCGTCCTCGCACGCCCTGATCGGTGGCCTGGTCGGCTCGACCGTCGCCGCCTCCGGCACCGTGCTCTGGAGCGGCATCGGCAAGAGCGTGATCATTCCGATGATCCTGTCGCCGATGGTCGGCTTCATCCTCGGCTACATCGTGATGATCGCGGTGCAGTGGATCTTCCGGAACGGGCACCCGGGCAAGCTCAACCGCGGCTTCCGCTGGGCCCAGACCGCCTCGGCGGCGGCCATGTCGGTCGGCCACGGCATGCAGGACGCCGCCAAGACCATCGGCATCGTGGTGCTCGCCCTCTTCGTCGGTGGCTACCAGGACGATGCCACCTACATCCCGGAGTGGGCGTTCTGGACCTCGGCGGCCGTGCTGGCGGCCGGCACCTACGCCGGCGGCTGGCGGATCATCCGGACCTTGGGCCGGAAGATCATCGACCTGCGTCCGCCGGAGGGTTTCGCGGCCGAGACCGTGGCCAGCGGCGTGCTCTACTTCAACGCCCTGGTGCTCGGTGCGCCGATCTCGACCACGCACACGATCACCTCAGCGATCATGGGTGTCGGCGCCACCAAGCGGCTCTCCGCCGTGCGCTGGAGCGTGGCCGGCAACATCATCGGTGCCTGGATCCTGACCTTCCCGGCGGCCGGCTCGATCGGTGCCCTGATGTACTTCCTGGTCCGTCCGGTGTTCAGCTGACCTGTGTCGAAGGGCCCCCGGCGTCCCAGGGGCCCTTCGACCTGTCAGATGTAGGAGACGCCGATCTGGGCGCGGATGGCGTCCAGCAGGCCCATGATCTCCAGGGTGGCCGAGTGCGGTACCAACGGGCTCTCGGTCAGCCCCTCGGCCAGGCACCGCTGCACCTCGATGGCCTCGTGCTGGTAGCCCGAGCCGACCAGCTCCTCGCTGATCGTCTCCGGTGCCGCGTCGGCGCGGTACAGGGTGAACCGGTCGGGTCGGAAGAACGGCTCGGGTAGCTCGATCCGCCCGGTGCTGCCGGTGATCGAGGCGGTGAGCCCGGTGGCGCCCACCATGCCGCAGCTCAACGTGGCCACGGCACCGGAGTCGTAGCCGAGGATCAGGCCGGTGTTCTCGTCCGTGCCCTCCGGGCCCAGCTTCGCCCACGACCGTACGTGCTGCGGCGTGCCCAGCAGCAGGTGGGCCAGGCTGATCGGGTAGACGCCGAGATCCAGCAGCGCGCCACCGCCCAGCGCCCGGTCGCGCATCCGGTGCTCGGGCGGGAAGGGGCCGGCGACGCCGAAGTCGGCCCGGACCCCGGTCAGGGCGCCGATCGCGCCATCGGCGATCAGCTGGCAGACCCGCCGGATGAGTGGGTTGCACCGCATCCACATCGCCTCCATGAGGAAGACGTCGGCGGCGCGGGCGGTGTCGACGAGTTCGGTGCTGGTGGTCAGGTCGAGGGTGAACGGCTTCTCCACCAGCACCGGCCGGCCGGCGGTGAGGCAGGTCAGGGCCGCCTCGTGGTGGGCGGCGTGCGGGGTGGCGACGTAGATCACATCGACGTCGGCGTCCGCAGCCAGTTCCGGCCAGGAGCCGTACGCCCGTGGTACGCCGTGCCGTTCCGCGAAGCGTTCCGCGGTCTCGGCGGTGCGGGAGCCGACCGCGACGAGTTCGGCCCCCGGCACCAGCCGGAGGTCCTCGGCGAAGCGGGCGGCGATGTGGCCGGTGGCCAGGATGCCCCAACGAGTCATGGCGCGACGCTACCGAAGGTCAGCTGAGGGCTGTACTGGGCATCCAGGATCGGGACTAGTCTCGGCGCATGACGATCGACCGTGACTTCTCGGCGCCGCCCGCGCTGGTGGAGCACGCCCGCCGGTTCCGGGAATCCGGCGCGGTGCCGGCGGTGCCCAGGGTGGCCGCCACCGTGCTGCTGCTCCGCCCGGCCGACGACGGCTTCGAGGTCTACCTGATCCGCCGGGTCGCGGCGATGGCGTTCGGTGGCATGTACGCCTTCCCAGGTGGTGGAGTGGACCCCTCGGACTCCACGACCCACCTGGACTGGGCCGGCCCGACACCGACGGACTGGGGGGTACGCCTCGGGCTGGCCCCGAGCGCGGCGCAGGCGGTGGTCTGCGCGGCGGCCCGCGAGGTCTTCGAGGAGGCGGGAGTGCTGCTCGCCGGGCCGGACGCGACGCGGGTCGTCGGCGATGTCAGCGACGACGGCTGGGAGGCTGCCCGGGTCGACCTGGAACAGCGGCGGACCGGGTTCGCCGACCTGCTCGCCGGGCGGGGGCTCACGCTCCGGTCGGACCTGCTGCTGCCGTGGAGCCGATGGGTGACCCCGGAATTCGAGCCGCGTCGGTTCGACACGTACTTCTTCGTGGCGCTGCTGCCCGAGGGACAGCGGACCCGCGACGTCTCCGGTGAGGCCGACCACACGCTGTGGATCCGGCCCGTCGAGGCGGGCCGGCAGGCAGCGGCCGGGGACCTGACCATGCTCCCGCCGACCCTGGTCACCCTCGGCGAGGTGGCCGCCTGCACCGACCTCACCGCGGTGGCAGCGGGGGCGGCGGACCGCGATGCGGTCACCCCGATCACGCCCCGGCTGGATCTGTCCGACCCCGACCGGCCCCGGTTCTACCTGCCCTGACCGGATCAGCCGAGCTGGTAGTTGACGTGGGCGGACCAGCGGGCGAAGCCGAGCCGCTCGTAGAGCGCCACCGCGCCGGTGTTCGACTCGTCGACGTAGAGCATCACCCGGTCCAGCCCGCGTCGGTCGCGTAGGTACGCGAGGCCGGCCATGGTCAGGGCCCGGCCGAGCCCGCCGCCGTGCGCGGCGGGCTCCACCCCGAGCACGTACACCTCACCGATGCGGGCGGAGCCGGGTCGCTCGTGCACCTTGGTCCAGTGGAACCCGAGCAGCCGGCCGGTCGCCGACTCGACGGCGAGCAGGAAACCGGCCGGGTCGAACCACGGTTCGGTGAGACGTGGCCGCAGGTCCTCTGTGGTCCATCGGCCCTGCTCCGGATGGTCGGCGAAGGCTCGTGCGTTCAGCGTCAACCAGGCTTCGTCGTCGCTGCCGGGGCGGAATGCGCGCAGCGTCACCCCCTCGGGCAGGCGCGGCTCGGGCAAGGGGGCGGCGAGCGGTCGACGTAGCTGCCAGAGGACCCGGGCGCGATGGAATCCGAGGTCGACCGCGAGGGCGGCGGCCGAGGGGTGGTCGCCGTGCGCCCACGCCCGCAGTGGCCCGGCGGCGGTGGCCAGCACCCCCCGGGCCAGCGCCCGTCCGGTACCGCGCCGACGGTACGCCGGGTGCACCATCAGCTCCACGCCGACGCCGCTGTCCGGGTCGGTCGTGTCGAGGTGCGCGTACCCGGTGAGCTTGCCGTCGGCGGAGCGGGCAACCAGGTGGCTCGCCGCGGCGCGGTCGTCGCGCAGGCGGAGCAGCACGTGCTCGTCCATCGGGTCCGCCCCGTCGGCGTCGCCGGCCGTCCGGGCGAGCGCCAGAACTTCGGTGATCTCCGCCGGGCCGAGTCGGTCGACGCGGCTGACCTGGTCGATGCCCGCCTGGGTGCTGCTCATCGCATCACCGTAACCGTGCCGAAGGTGAGCCGCGCGGAGGGACGGTTGCTGCCCCCGTCACAGTCCGCTCGGTGGCAACGCCTGAACGTCGAACCGGCCCGCCAGTTCGGGGAGGATCCGGTACAGCGAGTTGACGGTGCCCTGACGGTCGCCGCCCGCGTCGTGCAGCAGGACGATCGAGCCGGGCCGTATCCCGTTGATCACGGAGTTGGCGATCCGGGTCGCGCCCGGCGCTCGCCAGTCGGACGGGTCCAGCGTCCAGTGCAGCGGTGCCATGCCGAGGTCGCGGGAGACGGAGATGACCGAGTAGGTCCAGGCGCCGCCGGGCTGCCGGTACCAGGCGATCGGCGCGTCGGGCACCGCGGCGCGGATCGCCTCGCTGGTTCGCATCAGGTCGGCGCGGATCCAGTCGGACGACCGGGCACCCAGGGCGACATCGTGGTCCCAGCTGTGGTTGCACAGGGTGTGGCCCTCGGCGACGATCTGCTCGACGAGCCAGGGGTACGCCCGGGCGTTCTTGCCGACCACGCAGAAGGTGGCCGTGACGTGGTGCTCCCGCAGGATCGCGAGGACCTGCGGGGTGTAGTCAGGGTGTGGTCCGTCGTCGAAGGTGAGCGCGACATCGGCGGTGCCGGTGCTCACCCGGGTGCCCATCGGGCCGACGTTCGGGTCCTGCTCCTGTTCGTCGCTGCGCTGCGACCCGTTCGGTCCGGTGTCCGGTGCGCGGGTAACGTCGGGCTCGGCGTCGATGGGGGCCGACTGGTCCGCGTACTCGGGGTGTTCGACGCCGGTCGCGGTGACGGCGTTGTCGGTCCGCGACGCGTCCGGCACCAGGCTTCGTCCGAGCAGGTACGCCGAGCCGAGGACCGCCGTCACCACGAGCGTGATGATCCCGACGGCCCGTGCCGCCCCCACCTGGTTACCGCCCACCAATGCCCCCCGCTGGTCAACTGGCAGTCACGATAGAACGCGCTAGTCGACCAAAAAGGGCATATCGGTAATTAGCCTTCGATGGTGAGTGCCCGCATCGGTAGCGGCGCGTGCTCGGTGGCCTCCGACATGGTCCGCGACGACGGCACCACGAACTTGTAACCCACCTGCCGGACGGTGCCGATCATCGACTCGTACTCGGAGCCGAGCTTGGCGCGCAGGCGACGCACGTGCACGTCGACCGTTCGGGTCCCGCCGAAGTAGTCGTAACCCCACACCTCACGCAGCAACTGGTCGCGGGTGAACACCCGACCCGGGTGCTGGGCGAGGAACTTCAGCAGCTCGAACTCCTTGTAGGTGAGGTCCAGCGGGCGACCCTTGAGCTTCGCCGCGTAGGTGTCCGGATCGATCATCAGCTCGCCGGCCCGGATGGAACCGCCGGCGCCGGCGGTCGCGTTGCTCAGCCTGCCGACCGCGAGCCGCAGCCGGGCCTCCACCTCGGCGGGGCCGGCGGAGGCGAGGATGACGTCGTCGACGCCCCAGTCGGCGTTGAGCGCGATCAGGCCAGCCTCGGTGACCACCGCGACCAGCGGTACGCCGAGCCCGGTGGCGTGCAGCATTCGGCAGGTGGCCCGGGCCTCGCTCAGCTCGGAGCGGGCGTCGACCAGCACGGCGTCCGGACTGGGGCCGGCGACCAGGGTGCGGACATCGCGAGGTGCGGTGCGCACCGAGTGCGGCAGCAGGTCCAGTGCAGGTAGCACTGCGGATGGTTCGCCTGCCCGTGCGGTCACCAACAGCAGGATCTCCACGATCACCTCCGTCCCGGCGGCCCGTTGCGGCCGCGCGCGACCAGCGGCACTCCTGCGGGGCGTGGCGCTGGGAACTTCCGTGGGTCCCGGCGTCGCTGACGGGCGGGTTTCGCCGTTGAGCGTAACCGATTGCTCGCGTACGACCTTGGCGCGGTTTCCTCTTTGCCCTATCTGCCCCTGATTGCGGCCCAGGTTTTAACGTCGCGGAAACGCTGACACCCGCGATGTGAGGTTGGTCTGGCACGATCGGTGGGTGTTTCCCTCCAACTCGCCCGAGACCGGCCGTGACCCGTGGGCCGAGGATCCGTCCGCCCCGGGAGGATCGCCGCCGCGTACCGGTCCGGCCGTGGAGACCGACGAGCGGCCCTCACGGGGCCCTCGCCGTCTGCGCCGGGGCGGTTCGGCCCGCCGCGCCGACGACGACGCGGATGTCGACGACGAGGAGGAGGAACCACCGGTCGAGGTACGCCGGCAGCTCTCCCTCGCCATCGGCGGGTTTGCCGCGCTGCTCGGTCTCGGCCTGGTCGTCGCCGCGCAGACGTCCAGTCCCGGGTACCGGCTGCCCTTCACCCTCGTGGTGCTCGCCGTGCAGGTGCTCTTCGTGCTCGTCTGGACCATGGTCACCCGGCCGCCGGCACTGGCGGTCGTCCTCGGGGTCGGCGCGGTGTCCGCGGTGGCGGCCGACGTGGTGGCCGTACGGTCGGCTGAGGCACGGTTGGCGCCGCTGCTCTACATCGCGGTCGGCGGGGTGCTCGCCGCGGTGCTCGGTCAACTGGTCCGACGGGTGGACCGGGTCCGGGTGACCGACTCGCTGCGGACCACCGCCACCATCGTGTCCGGAGTGGTCGCGTTGGCCACGCTCATCGTGCTCAGCCGGATCCCGGCGGGCACCCAGACGATCGCCGTCTGCCTGACGGCAGCCGGCGCGGCGCTCACCGTCGCCCGGGTGACCGACGCCGTCGCGGCCTGGCCGAGGCTCGCGCCCCAGGTGCCCAGGGGTGCGGCGGGGGTGGTCGGCGGCGCGATGGTCGGCACGCTGATCAGCGCGCTTCTCGGCGGTTACCTGGTCACCCCGTTCACCCCTACCCGGGCCGCGATCATCGGCCTGGTGGCGGCCGTCGTCGCCGTGCTGGCCGACCTCGCCGGCAGCTACGCGGAGGCGGGCCGGTTGATGGCCGGTGAAACGCCGTCGGTCTGGGCCGTACGGCACGTGCAGGGGCCACTCGGTGGCTTCGCGATGGCGGCGCCGGCCGCATACCTGATGTGTCGGCTGGTGCTCTGACCGTCCGCGCGTGGCCGCCCGCCCGGCCACGCGATTGAGAAATCCGGACCACGGGTACCACCGGTCCACCGCTGGCGGCATCGAGATACGACGAGACAGGAGACGGCGTGGAGCAGGAACAGACGTACGGGCGGCGGCCGCGGCGACGCGGACGCAAGGTGCTGATCGGGTTCGTCGTCCTGCTGCTCGTGCTCGCCGGACTGATCGCCATCGCCGACCGGGTGGCGGCGGGCATGGCCGAGCGCACCATCGCCGACGAGGTGCGCCAGCAGATCGCCGAACAGGACGCGCAATCCTCGCCGCCCGAGGTCGAGGTGGGTGGCTTCCCGTTCCTCACCCAGGTGCTCGACGGCCGGTACGAGCGCATCTCGATCAAGCTGCGGGACGTGCGGGCCTCGGTGCAGGGCGACGCCGTCGCGCTGCCCAGTCTGGATGTCGACGCCCGAAACGTGCGGGCCTCGCTGGACACCCTGCGCACCGGCCAGGGTGAGGTCGTGGCCGAAACGGTCAACGGCACCGGCACCATCGGCTACCAGAGCCTGTCGGCCCTGCTCGACCGGGAGGGGCTGACCCTCGGGGAGCGGGACGGGCAGCTCGCCGTCACCGCTCCGGTCGACGTCCTCGGCCAACGACTGACCGTCACCGGCACCGCCGACATCATCGTCGGTGAGCAGGGGGAGGTGGCCTTGAAGTTCGACGACCTGGACGCCGAGGGGTTGCCGGAGTTGCCGTTGGCCCGCGCCCTGGTGAGCAACTTCGCCCGCAGCATCTCGGTCGACGTGCCCCTGCCGGAGTTGCCGTTCCAGCTCACCGTTCGGGAGGTTCAGCCGCAGCCGCAGGGGTTGACGGTGACCGCCGACGCACGGGACGTGCCGATCAACTCGGTCGGCTGACCGCCGGCTCGGCGTCCCGGATGCTGGTCGGACCGATAGAGTTGTCTGGGATCGCTGGTAGGCTCCCTGCTCATGGGGACGCTCCTCACCAAACGGCGCGCGGTCGACCTGTGCCGCGTGGCCACCTGCCTGTGTCGCCCCGTCATCTGACGGCGGGGCTGGCTCGGGCCGCCTAGCGGCCAAGGCACCAGGGGCACGCGTACCTCGTTCCCGGTGCACCCCACCGGACGCCCGGCAGCGGCGCCGTCGCACGAACCCGTGATCCGTTTCGAGCTATGGGTCCCGCGCGTGGTGCGACACCTCGACATCCCGATCTCCGCGCGCTGGCTCACCATCCATCCTCACCAGGGAGTGATCTGATGAGTCGCGACACCGCAATCGTCTCGGCCGAGTGGGCCGAGAAGAACCTCGACGCCCCGGGCGTCGTCTTCGTCGAGGTTGACGAGGACACCTCGGCCTACGACTCCGGCCACATCGCCGGCGCCATCAAGCTGGACTGGAAGAACGACCTCCAGGATCCGATCCGCCGGGACTTCGTCAACAAGACCCAGTTCGAGGCGCTGCTCTCCGAGCGGGGGATCAGCAACGACGACACCGTCATCCTGTACGGCGGCAACAACAACTGGTTCGCCGCGTACGCGTACTGGTACTTCAAGCTCTACGGCCACCGCGACGTCAAGCTGCTCGACGGTGGTCGCAAGAAGTGGGAGCTGGACGCCCGGCCGTTGGTCGCCGACGTCGTGACCCGCCCGGCCACGCAGTACGTCGCCAGCGAGCCGGACACCGGCATCCGGGCCTTCCGGGACGAGGTCGTCGACGCGATCGGCACCAAGAACCTGGTCGACGTGCGTAGCCCCGACGAGTACGCCGGCCGCCTGCTGGCCCCCGCCCACCTGCCGCAGGAGCAGGCACAGCGTGGCGGCCACATCCCGACCGCGATCAGCGTGCCGTGGTCGAAGGCGGCCAACGAGGACGGCACCTTCAAGTCCGACGACGAGCTGCGCAAGATCTACGGCGAGGCCGGGCTGAACGACAGCAAGGAAACCATCGCCTACTGCCGCATCGGCGAGCGCTCCTCGCACACCTGGTTCGTGCTCCAGGAGCTGCTCGGCCACCGCAACGTTAAGAACTACGACGGATCGTGGACCGAGTACGGCTCGCTGGTCGGTGTGCCGGTGGCGCTCGGCGATGAGCCGGGGGAGGCCTGAGATGACCGCAAGCACCGCCGCAAGCACCGCCGCCGGCTGCGCGGCCCCCGACCAGTCCGCCCCGCTGCCTGCCGGCCTCGACCTGGAGCGGGAGACCGTCATCACCGGTGTCGTCCGCTCTGCGGAGGGCGAAGCGGTGCCGGGCGCGTACGTCCGCCTGCTCGACTCGACAGGTGAGTTCACCGCCGAGGTGGTGACCTCGCCGGCCGGTCAGTTCCGCTTCTTCGCCGCGCCGGGCGCCTGGACGTTGCGGGCGCTCTCCCGCCAGGGCAACGGAGACACCACCGTGACCGCCGGTCGCGGCATCAACGAGGTGGCCGTCACCGTCACCGCCTGACAGCTCTGATCGGCCTCGTGGCCCGCGTCCCTCCCAAGAGGAATGCGGGCCACCCGTCATCTACACCCCGCCCTACGCTGTGCACCGCCCCGCCCTGCGCTGCGCACCGCCCCGCCCTGCGAGAGGGGTCAGATTCCGGTGGCTCTGGTGCAGGTGGAGGTGGGTTCCAGGGCGAAGTCGAGCGTGCCGACGATGCCCGCCCCGATGCGGTGGCGCTGCACCTGCGGTACCCAGCCGTCCTTGGCCACGATCACCTCGTAGCGGCCCTTCGGCAGCCACCAGGCGTAGCGGCCGTCGGCGCCGGCGGTGAGGGTGGTTCCGGTACCGGCCGAGATCGGGTTCACCCGTACCGTCGCCGGGATACCGACCGTGACGCCACCGCAGGTGGTGCCGGTGACGGTGCCCCGGATCTTGCCCCAGTTGGCCGGCGGCGACACGTTCATCTCCACCGAGACCGGGGTCACCGGGTAGGGGCTGTCGGAGGCGATGGCGAGTTCGCCCGCGTACCGGCCGGGTTGGGCGACGCCCGCCGCCTCGGTGGCCGTCAGGGTGACGGTCACCGTCCTCGACTCACCCGGCGCGAGAGTGAAGGCGGTCGGGGACCCATCCAGCCAGGGCAGGTCGGCCTCGGCTGCGCAGTGTTCCAGGCCACCGAGCCGCTCACTGTCCGCGCTGCCCACGAAGGAACTGGGCGACCCGCCGATCTTGTACGCGCCGCAGGCGGCGGCCCCGCGGTACCGGCTGAACCGGACGTTGGGCAGGTCACGCCAGGCTCCGGTGACCGGGTCGAAGCCGACCGTGCGGTTGGTGACCGCAGTCGATCCGTCGGTCACCCCGCCGGCCAGCACCAGCAGCCCGCCGGCCGCCGCGTACTGCGAGCCCCACAGCTCCACCGGCAGCTCCGGCAGCGGACTCCAACTGTCGGCAGCGGGGTCGTACCGGTAGGCGTCGGTGTACTCGGTGCTGCCCGTGCCACCGGCACAGTAGACCGAGGCGCCGATCCCGCCGCAGGCCAGCCACGAGACCGAATGTGGGTAGGCGGCACCGGTGCTGAACGAGCCGGTGGCCGGGTCGAACACCACCAGTTTGTCGCTGTCGGTGCAGGTGGTGTCGGCGCAGCCACCCACCAGGTACACCTTCCCGCCGACCACGGCCGAGCCGCCCGCCGCGACCGGGGCCGGGTTGGTCGCTCCCGACAGGGTGCTCCATGTTCCGGTGGCCGGGTCGAAGACGTCGACCGTGGCGACGGTGGCGTCGTCAGCGCCCCAACCGCCGATCACATAGAGCTTGCCGCCGACCGCCGCCGCAGCTGGTTTGGACCGTACCGTCGGCATGTCGGGCAGGGCGGTCCAGGCACCCGGCGCAGGGTCGTACACCCATGCCTTGCGCTCGGTGCCGGTACCACCGCCACCACCGACCGAGTAGATCTTTTCGTCCAGCCACACGGCGGCGTTGTCGAAGATCGACGCCGGCAGCCTGGCGATCTCGGTCCACGCCTCGTCCTCGGCGGGAGCGGCCTGTGGTGCCGCCCCGCCGTACGCGGTGCCGGTGCGAGCCTTGCTGATCCCCTTGATCTTCTGCTGCCGCAGCGGCGCGCCGTCGCGCCTGAGCAGTTCGAACTGGCCGGCGCGTTCCAGCAGGTCGACGCTGGCCGGCGCGGTGCCGGTGTTGCTGACCGTCACCCGGGTGGTGCGGGTGCTGCCGTACGGCTGATGTGACTCGATCGACGTCGGGCTGACCGTCAGCCGGCCGGCGGCGAGGGCGAAGTTCGCCCGCCTGACCCGGTCGGCGGTGACCGTCACCTCCTTGGTCACCGGTGCGTACGGGGTGTGCTCGGCGGTGAACGGGTGGGTGCCGGTGAGCCCGGAGAAGAGCCAGTAGAAGCCGTCCGGCTCGGCCGGGTCCTCGGGGGTGGCCGCCGAGACAGCCCGGTCGTCGGGACGGTGATCGCTGGTCACCGTCACGCCGTTGAGCGGGTCACCGGTGTTGCGGTCGGTGGTGGTGCCGACCACCAACCCGCCGGGCACCGGCGAGCACTCGCGGTTGACCACCGCCACGTCGTCCACCTGCCACCACCAGGCGAAGGTGCCCTTGAACCGGAAACGGAACAGCGCGGAAGCGGCGTTCGCGGCCGGGTCGAGCGGTACCTCCTCGACCCGGGGACCACGCCGGCTGTCGGTCTGGTGCCAGACGTTGGTCCAGGTCGTACCGCCGTCGGTGGACACGTCGATGTCGGCGGTGTCGCTGATGCCGACGGCCCGCCAGTCGCTGCGGAACCGCAGCACCGGTGCGGCCGTCGTGGACAGGTCGACCGGCGGGGCGATCAGGTCCGTGTCCTGGGTGTTGCCGGAGCCGAGAGCGTCGCTGTCGATGATGGCGAAGCCACCGGTGCCGCCGGTGAGATTGCCCCGCGAGTCCGGATCGTCGAAGACCCAGCCGCCGGAGTCGGTGCGGTTCTCCACCCTCCAGCCGGGCGGCGCGCTCGTGCCGTCGAAGCTCTCGGTGAGCAGTGGCGCACCGAACTGTCCCGTGTAGCCGGCGGCGGTGCAGGCGGCGTCGACGGGTACCGCCACGTTGACCGTGGTGGCGTCGTCGCCCACGGCCACCTCGCGGGTGACGGTGCGGTAGCCCGGGTACTCGGCGGTCACGGTCAGCCGGTACGAGGTGTTGCCGGGCAGCGTGACGGAGTAGCGGCCGGTCACCGGATCGGTGAAGACCGGATCGCCGGGCCGACCCGCCACCTCGATCTTGGCGTACAGCGGCCAGCCGTGGCCGGAACCGTCGGTGACCTTTCCGCGCACCGTGACCGCCGGGGTGGCCAGCAGGGCGAAGTCCAGGCTGACGGTGTCACCGTCGGGCACCGTGACGGTCGCCGACTCCGCGGCGTAGCCGTAGGCGCTGGCCGTGAGCGTGGTCTCGCCGGCCGGCAGGGTGAGCGCGTACCGCCCGTCGGCGTCGGTGGTGGTGCTGCGGGTGCCGTCGGTCACCGTCGCGCCGGACAACGGTTCGTCGTCACCGGAGTCGGTGACCACCCCGGTGACCCGGCCGACCGCTCCCCGGGGTGCGTCCCGCACCGCCGCGTACGCGTCGAGCCGTCCCTCACCGAAGACGTTGTTGTCGGCCGGCGTGCCACCGCAGGTGGTGGCGTCGACATCGCGGGCCGTACCGTCCAGTAGCTCCTCGGTCGCGGCGAGGTCTCCGCGCAGTCCGGGCGCTGCCGCCCAGAGCAGTGCCACCGTGCCGGCCACGTGCGGCGCGGCCATCGACGTGCCGCTGAACGAGGCGTACCCGCCGTTGCGGACGCTGGAACGGACGCTGCTGCCGGGCGCGGCGATGTTCGGCTTGAGCGGGTCGGTGCCGGATCCGCGTCCGGAGAATCCGGCGATCACGTTGTTCACGTCGTACGCGCCGACGGCGTACGCGTCGGTGTAGTCACCCGGTGAGCCGGCGCTGCCACAGGCCGGACCGTCGTTGCCGGAGGAGAAGACCGGGAACATCCCGGCGGCCCGCCAGGCGGCCACGGTCTGCTGGTACCAGGGGTCACCACCGTCGCCGCCCCAGGAGTTGTTCACGATGTCGGCCCGCAGGTCGGGCCGGGGGTTCTGGCCGTCGGCGTCGGTGGGCGCGAGCACCCACTGACCGGCGGCGAGCAGCGAGGTGTCGGAGCAGTTGTTCGACTCGCAGCCCTTGGCGGCGATCCACTTCGCGCCGGGTGCGACGCCGATCTGGTTGCCCGCGCCGTCGTCGCCGACCATGGTGCCCATGGTGTGCGTGCCGTGGTCGTTGTTGTCGCAGGGCGCGGTGCCGGCGCACACGGCGGCCGGATCGAACCAGTTGTACGCGTGGTCGAAGCTGCCGCCGCCGAGGTTGCCCCGGTACGAGCCGACGAGGGCGGCGTGGTCGTAGCGCACCCCACTGTCGATGTTCGCCACCACGACGCCCTCACCGCGGGCACCGAACTCGTCCCACACCCGCGGGGCCCCGATGTTGGTCAGTCCCCATTCGACGGCGGCCGTGCGCGCCCGAGTGGTCTCGGTCGCGGTGGGCCGGATCAGCGGGTAGCTGCGGCTCGGTTCGATCCGGGCCACCTCGGGCCGGCGGGCGATCTCGTCGAGCAGTGCCTTGTCGCCCTCGACCCGCAGCGCGTTGGCGATCCAGTACGCGGTGTGCGGCACCTTGCGATCGTCCAGCAGCGTACGCAGGTCGCGTTGGGTGCGGGTGGCCGTGGTGGTGAGCAGGCGGTGCACCTCGCCGGCCCGGGCGTCGGGGTCACGCAGTCGACTGGCCTGCGCCAGCGGCGCGGTGTCGGCCAGGTAGACCAGGAACGGCGCGGTCGACGTGGTACCGAGCTGGTCCAGCAGCGCCGGGTCGACGGCGGCCCGGTGCGCCACCGGCGGTTGAGCCGGCGCGGCGAGCGCGGGCTGGCCGGTGACGCCCAGCACGGCAGCGGCCAACACCGCCACCAGCCGCCATCGTGGCGACCGGGTGGATGGTCGTCGTGTGAACAATGTTCCTCCCCACGTCGTCGGTCCCGATCCGTTCGGGTCCGCACACCCGCGCGCCGCGATGCGGCTGCGCGCAGCGGCCGGGGCGATGTGGGTGGCCGGTGGTGGTGCCTCCGCCCGCTGAAAGTCATGCTCTTGCCCGGACCGTCGGTGATCAATGGACGGCGTCGGTCAGTACTCGGTCAGTGACGAGGCGCGATTCTGACCGTTAGGCTGAGACCGGGTGTCATCGGTGACCGTCACTGGCGAACGGTGGGAGTCGCACGTCATGGACGCCCCGGGGGGAGGCGTCGTGTCCGGTCCAGAGTTCCCGATCCTGGTCTGCGTCAGCTCCGATGCCACCGTGCGGCAGCGCGTGGTGCAGCGGCTGGAAGGTGTCGGGCCGGTGGTGATCTGCGCGGACCTCGCCCAACTGCGGGCGGTGTTCCCCGCCCCGTCGGCTGAGCCGGAAGGGACCCACGACGAGCCCGTCGAGCGTCCCACGGAGCGGCCGGCCACCTGGGGGGACCTGACGGTCGACCGGACGGGGCACCTGGTCACCTGGCGCGGTGCACCGCTGGGACTGACCCGTACCGAGCGGGAGTTGTTGGCCCGCCTGGTCAGTCCGCCCATGACGTTGTGGAGCTACGAGCGGCTGTTCGCCTCGGTCTGGGGCGGCGCCTACCTCGGCGACACCGCGATCCTGCACTCCGCGGTGAAGCGACTGCGCCGCAAGCTGAGGATGCTGCCCGACGGGCCGCAGGTGCAGACCGTACGCGGTGTCGGTTACCGGTTGAGCGTGCCGCCGGAGGCCGGCGACGGGCGTCCCGACGGGCGGTCGCACCAGGCGTGACACGATGACCGGGTGAGCAATGCCGTCCACACCCGGTACCCGCCACCGACCGGTCCCCGATCGCCGGCCGCCGGCTCCCGGTGGCCGCGCTGGCTGATCGCGGTGACGGCGGTCTGGGCGGTACTGCTGGCCGGCCTCACCTGGATATCGTCGGCCGAGGACCCGCCGACCGTCCGGGAACAACGCACCCTCACACAGGCCGGACCGGTGGTCGACGGTGCGATCGGCGAGATTGTCGCGGCCGCTGACGCCGGTGTGCCGGCGCTGGTCCCAGCCGAGGTCGACCGGGGCTGCCGGATCAGCCCGTTCGCGGACGGTGTGACGCTGACCCGCGTGGTCGACCTGGCCGCGCCGGTCGGTGAGGAGCGGGCCGTGTTGCAGCGGGTCGCCGACCGGCTGCCCGCCCGGTGGCGGGCCGGTGTCCGACTCACCCCGGACGGCCCTCGCCTGCGCGCCGACGCGGGCGAGTTCGTCACCGTGACCGGACGGCCGGCGACCGACGGCCGGATCCGGTTCACTGTCGACACCGGGTGCCGCCCGGTGGGCGACGACTACGACAGCGCCGTGGCCGCTTCGGCCGGCCCCGAGGCGGGCGCGCTGGCCGAGGCGGTGCGGGCGCTCGACGGCCGCGTCAGCGACCGGGAGTCGGTGGTGAGCGCACCGTGCCCCGATGGCGGGACGGCCCGTACCATCCGCTCGGTCGTCGACCCGGTGGCCACGGCACCGCAGGCCGCGCTCGCGCCGTTGGCCGGCGGCACGCCGGTGGTGGAGACCACCGAGGTGTACGCCTACCGGCGCGACGGCGTCGCGGTGCTGGTCGATTTTCAGCCGGAACAGGTCGTGGTCGCCGCGACGACGGGGTGCGCCGGCTGAGCCTCGCCCCCCCGGGCTGCCGAAGCTGAGGGTCGCTCAGTCCGGTCGGCGCGGTCCCTCGTCGCGGCTGCGACCCAGCGCGTCCACCCGGCCCCACCGGCCGGGAATGTCGAACAGCTCCACCCGGCCCTTCCCGAGTGGCACGTACGGGTCGATGATCAGGTGCTCGCCCTGCGGTTCGAGTCCGAGTAACACCCGCAGCAACAGCAGCGGGGTGCCCGCCGACCAGGCCTGTGGGCTACACGCGGTCGGATACTCCACCGGGTAGTCGGTCAGGTCGCGTTCGTAGCCGGCGAAGGCCTCCGGAAGCCGGCCCAAGAAGTAGCGGGACGCCTCGAACATCGACTCGCAGATCCGACCCGCCTCCTCGCGCAGACCGTACTTCCACAGACCCCACGCGATGATCGAGTTGTCGAACGGCCAGACGGTGCCGACGTGGTAGCCGATCGGGTTGTAACGTGCCTGGTCGTCGGCGAGGGTACGGACGCCCCAGCCGGAGAAGAGCCGGGGACCGAGCAGGTGCTCGGCGACCTGCTGAGCGCGGGAATCGTCGACGATGCCGCTCCAGAGCAGGTGCCCGATGTTCGACGTGAGCGCGTCGACCGGGCTGCCGTCGGAGTCCAGGGCCAGCGCGTAGTACTCCTTGTCCGGCAGCCAGAAGTCCCGGTTGAAGCGTTCCTTCAACTCGGCGGCCTCACGTTCGAGCCGGTCGGCGTAGGCCGGGTCGTTCCAGCACAGTCGGGCCATCCGGGCACCGCGCAGCTTGGCGTCGTAGGCGTAGCCCTGCAACTCACAGGTCGCCCGGGGGGAGCTCGGCAACCGGCCGTCGGAGTAGCAGATGGCGTCCCAGGAGTCCTTCCAGCACTGGTTCTCCAGGCCGGCCCGGGGGCTGCGGGTCTGGTACCAGACGTAGCCGGTGCCGAGCAGGTCGCCGTAGGTGTCGATCCAGTTCAGTGCGGCTCGCGCCGAGAACTCCAACCGCTTGACCAGCTCCACGTCGCCGGTCCATCGCTCGTACTCGTCGAGCAGGATCACGAACAGGGCGGTCGAGTCGGCCGAACCGTAGTACGGCGAGTGCGGCTGCTCCTCGAAGCCGGCGGACTCGCCGTAGCGCAACTCGTGCAGGATCTTGCCCGGCTCCTCGTCGCGGAAGTCGTCCACCCGATGGCCCTGGAGACCCGCCAGCATGGTCAACGTCGGCGGGATCAGCTCCGGCACGAACGGCAGCACCTGGAGCGAGGTGAAGATGCTGTCCCGGCCGAACAGCGTCATGAACCACGGCAGGCCGGCGGCCATCAGGCGTACGCCGAGCGCGATCGACTCGTACCGCAGCGCGGCCAGGTCGGTCAGGCTGCGCCGGTACGCCCCGGCCATCGGTTCGTGGTCGCAGCCCAGCTTGGGTGCCCGAGCGACGAATTCGGCGTGCTCCGCCTCGATCGCCGACGTCGTCCGGCTGCCCGCGAAGGGCAGCAGGGCGCGGACGTCCTGACCGCGGGCGCCGTAGATGACGACGTTGACCTTCAACCGGGTGGTCCACTCGCCGTGCGGCCCGATCCGGATCGGAAAGGTCATGCCCCGGCGGTCGACCTGGGCGGTGGCACTGCTCTCGATCGTCGTCTCGCGGTGGAACGCATCCCGCCGGTAGGTCAGCCGCAGCGAGTTCTCCCCGGGTGCGGCGGTGTTGTGCCCCTTCTTGCGCTGGGTGTCCTTGATCTCGAAGATGTCCGCGAAGTCGGAGGCCATCTCCATCCGGACGGTGAAGCTCATCTCCTGCCCGGAGTGGTTCAGCACGGTCAGTTCCTCGGACAGGTCACCGCTGATCGCCCGACTCCTGATCACCGAGACCTTCGCGTCCAGGAAGTGGGTCGGCTCGCCCGGCACCAGGAAGTAGCGGGTCCGGTGGGACTCGGCGTCGTCAATGGAGAGGGCGTGCAGCCGCTCGCCGTCGATCAGCAGCAGCCAGGTGCAGAGGAAGCGGGTGTCGAAGGCGAACAACCCGGTGGGAAAGTCCAACGAGGGCTCGACGTCTCCACGGCGGTCGCTGACCAGGAACGTGTTGCCGTCGAGGATGCTGACCAGTTCCTTCACCGGGTCCACCTGGCGTGCTCGCGGGCGACCTCGCGCGGGTCGCGGGTACCGGGTGTGGACGGGAAGAACAGACGGAAGGCGAGAAACAGCACCACGTCGCCGCGAAAGGTGCTCTCGTTGCGAAACACCGCGGCGATGGCGTGCGCGCGTCCGGTGACCAGCCGGTCGAAGAGATCGACCCCGCAGTACCAGGTCGCGTCGCCCGGCTCCGCACCCTGGTCGACCTCTGCCGCGCCGGGCCGCATCCGGACCAGCCAGTGTTCGGTGCGGTGTCCCTCGGACAGGTCGATCCGCAGCGTTCCCGCGACCGGAGTGCGGAGGACTTCCGGGGCGCGGACCGGCAGGGTCGCGAAGAACTGCTGGGTGGCCTCGGTCACACCCGAATCGTAGGCATTCGCCCGCCTTGTCGGGCGGGTTCCGACGCCTTCCCACGCAGTACCAGGCGAGCCCTGCCAGACACTGAACGGCGAGTCAGTAGACGAGCGCCTGCGCGCCCTCGGCCATCGTCTCCTCGACGAAGACGGCCGCCCCGGCGATCCGTACTCCGGGGATCACGTCGCCGGAGTCGATGTCCCGGCGTGCGGCGCACTGGGTACAGGCCGTCACCGTGCCGGTGGCGAGGATCACGTGCAGCAGCTCGCCCAGCGGGGCGGAGTGCGGCAGTTCGAAGCTCTGCGCCCGGCCGGGCAGCGCGAACCAGGTCGACTCCCCGGTCAGCCAGAGGGAGACGGGCACCCCGGCGGCTGCTGCGGTGGCCGCGACGGTGAACGCTTGGGCGCACCGTTCCGGTGCGTCGGCGCCGGCGGTGGCCTTGACGACGAGAGAACGGGCCATGACCGCCAGCATAGGATGACCCGGATGGTCACCGAGATCGGGTTCGTCAGCCTGCTGGTCGCCGGCCTGGGCGCGCTCGCCGGTGGCCTGGTCTACCTGGCGGTACGCATATCGAGAGGCAAGTGGTGATTCGGTGAGTGCGAGGAGTGAGCCGGTTTTGCGAGCCCCGCAGTCGCGAACGAGGGTGATCCGGTGAGTGCGAGGAGTGAGCCGGTTTTGCGAGCCCCGCAGTCGCGAACGAGGGTGATCCGGTGAGTGCGAGGAGTGACGACAACCCGTTGGCGCCGCCGCCCTGGCTGAACGCGCCGCCGGTGGAGGCGTACCCCTTCGAGGAGAGCCACGACCTGCGGGTCGGCCCGAAGCTGCACCCCACGCTCGACGGCCTGCTGCCGTACATCGGTGTGTGGCGCGGCCGGGGGCGGGGCGGGTTCCCCACCATCGAGGATTTCGACTTCGCCCAGGAGATCCGGATCAGCCATGACGGGCGGCCGTTCCTGCACTACGAGTCGCGGGCGTGGATCCTCGACGAGCAGAGCCGCCCGGTGCGGCCGGCCGGCCGGGAGGTCGGTTGGTGGCGTCCGGTGCTGAACGGCGACCGGGCGACCGACGAGCTGGAGGCCCTGCTGACCACCCCGACCGGGGTGATGGAGCTGCACGTCGGCCGGCGCAAGGGCACCCAGGTGGAGTTCGTCACCGACGCGGTGGTGCGCACCTCCACCGCGAAGGAGGTCACCGCCGGCCACCGTCTCTTCGGCATCGTCGAGGGCGCCCTGCTCTACGCGCAGGACATGGCCGCCGTCGGTCAGCCGTTGTCTCCGCACCTGTCGGCCCGCCTCATCCGGGTCGCCGGCTGATCCGCCTCGACCGGGCCCATCCGGCTGCCCGGGCAGGGACCTGGTCCGCTCCGGGGAGCCTCGGGAAACGTGGCCTACGGCAGCGGGAAGCCGAGCAGTTCCTGCAACGCGCGGGTTAGCGGGCTGGGCGGCAGCGGCTCAGCGTCGAGGGTGTGCACCGCGACCAGGCCGCGTACCGACGAGGTGAGCCACACTCCGTCGGCCTCGCGCAGACCCGTCGGGGTGACCATGCGTTCGGCGGCCCCGCAGCCGACGTCGGCGGCGTGGGCGAGCAGCCAGGCGGCGGTGGTGCCGGGCAGGATGCCGGTGCGATCGGCGGGCACCGTGCACAGCGTCTCCCCGGCCAGCCAGACGAGGTTGGCGGTCGGTCCTTCCAGGGCGTACCCGTCGGAGGAGATCCAGAGCACGTCGTCCACGCCGGCCCGGGCGGCCCAGCGCCGGGCGGCGCTGCTGGCCCCGTACGACGTGGACTTGATGCCCGCCGGCAGCCAGTCCAGTTCCGGCCGGGCCTCGGCGGAAACCCCGAGGGAGAGAGTGGCGACGCTCACCCCCTCGTGCCGGTCCCGCCGGGCTGTGGGGTTGACCTCCGACAGGGTTGCGTAAACGGTGGGCGGGCCGCCGTGCTCGGGCCCCCGGGTGCAGATCAGCCGCAGCGCGCCCTCCACCTCGGCCGGCCAGTCGGCGGCGACCTCGTCCAGCAGCTCGACCAGGGCGGCGTCCGCCGGCAGGGTCAGCTCCACGGCGGCCGCGCCGGTCCGCAGCCGGGTCAGGTGCTCCTGGCGCAGCCAGGGCCGGCCGTCGCGCAGGTGCATGGTCTCGAAGAGCCCGTCACCGCGCAGTACGCCGAGATCGTCGGCGCGCAGCACCGGCTCATCTGCCGGCAGCCGCCCGCGACCCAGTATGCCGATCCGCGAGGCCACCACGGGGGCCGAGCATAGTGCGGTGCCGGTCGTGCCGGCAGGTACGCGCGCGGCCGAACTATGATCGGGGGGTGTCCGAATCCTCCCTCGCGGAACTGCTCCGCGCCCGTGGGCTGCGGCTGACGGCGCAACGACAGCTGATCCTCCAGGCGGTGCTGGACCTGGGGCACGCCACCCCTGAGCAGGTGCACACCGCGGTACGCGAGGTCGCCGCCGGGGTCAACATCACCACTATCTACCGCACGCTGGAGCTGCTGGAGCGGCTCGGCCTGGTCACCCACACCCACCTCTCGCACGGGTCGCCGACCTACCACGCCGCCGGCGAGGATCAGCACGTGCACCTGGTCTGCCGCGAGTGCGGCGCGATCGACGAGATGGATCCGGAACTGATGCGTCCGCTCTCCGACCAACTGGCCGGGGAACGGGGCTTTCGGGTGGACATCGGGCACGTCTCCTTCTTCGGCTTGTGCGCGCGGTGCGGAGACGGGGAACAAACATGATCGACAATGCGGGCGCGGTGGCCGTGGAAAGTATCGACGAGGCCAGCCGGGACCAGCCGGAGCCGGCGCACGCCGCTTCCGGGGTGCGGGGCGTGGCCGCGCACTACGGCGACCCGATGCGCGAGCAGCGCCAGTTGGACACCGAGGTCGGCCTGGTCGACCGGTCCCACCGGGGCGTCGTCGCGGTGCCGGGCGCGGAGCGCATCTCCTGGCTGCACACCCTCACCACCCAGCACCTGGCCGAGCTGGGCCCGTGGCAGGGCACCGAACTCCTCGTGCTCTCGCCGCACGGCCATGTCGAACAGCACGCCATGGTGGCCGAGGACGGTGACACCACCTGGCTCGACACCGAGCCGGGGGCGACCACGGGGCTGCTGACCTACCTGGAGAAGATGCGGTTCTTCAGCCAGGTCGACCCCCGTGACGCCACCGCAGAGCACGCGCTGCTGTCGCTCGTCGGGCCGAAGGCCGCCGAAGCGGTGGCCCTGCTCGACGTGCCGCCGCTCACCGAGCCGGACGTGGTGGGACTGCCCGGTCCGAAGTTCCGGGCCGGTGAGCTGCCGCCCCGCCCGACCGCCCGCTACGACGTGCAGCCGCTGCCGCAGGGCGGCTGGACCCGGCGCGGTCCGCTCGGTGTGGACCTGCTGGTTCCCCGGCCCGCGATGGACCAGGTGGTCACGCGGCTGCGGGAAAACGGCGTGCCCCCGGTCGGGCTGTGGGCGTACGAGGCGGTGCGGGTGGCTGCCCGGCGGCCCCGCGTCGGCGTCGACACCGACCACCGGACGATTGCCGCCGAGGTGAACCTGATCGCCCCGGCCGTGCACCTCGACAAGGGCTGCTACCGGGGGCAGGAGACGGTCGCCCGGGTGCACAACATGGGCCGTCCGCCACGCCGACTGGTGCTGCTGCACTTCGACGGGGTGGCCTCGGACCAGCTGCCGGTCGCCGGCAGCCCGGTGACCCTGGACGGCCGTACGGTCGGTTTCGTCGGTACCGCGGTGCTTCATCACGAGCTGGGGCAGGTCGCGCTCGCGGTGATCAAGCGCTCGGTGCGGGACGACGCCGCGCTCCGGGTGGGCGACAGCGCCGCCGCCATCGACCCCTCGTAGACACGCCCTGGTGGCCGGGGGCGCTCTAGGATCGCCGGCATGACGACAGGGACGTTGATCACGGTTGCCCCCACCGGTGCGGAGTCGGCGAAGACGGAGGTGCCGGCGCTGCCGGTGACCCTCGACGAACTGCTGCTCACCGCCAAGGAGTGCGAGGCGCTGGGTGCCTCCGTGATCCACGTGCACATCCGCGACGACCAGGCCCGGCCGACCCTGGACCCGGGTCGGCTGCGGGCGACCGTGGCGGCGCTGCGGGAGAGCACCGACCTGATCGTGCAGCTGTCCACCGGCGGCGCGGTCACCGACCCGGAGGCCGACCGGCTCGCCGTGCTGGACGCGGCCCCGGACATGGCCTCCTGCACCATGGGTACGGTCAACTTCGGTGACGAGGTGTTCCTCAACCGCTGGGAGTTCGTCGTCGACCTGCACACCCGGATGCAGGAGCGGGGCATCGTGCCGGAGTACGAGATCTTCGACCTGGGTCACCTCGGCGCCCTCCAGCGCCTGTTGGGGAGGTACGGCCTGCCGTACGGCGGCCACGTCCACGTCGACTTCGTGATGGGTGTGCCGGGAGGCATGCCCGGAACCACGGCGACGCTCGTGGCGGCCCAGCAGATGCTCCGGGATCTACCGGAGGGCACCACGTTCTCGGCGACCGGCATCGGCCGTACCAGCCTTCCGGTGCTGCTCGCCGCGCTCTCGGCCGGCGGTCACCTGCGGGTCGGGATGGAGGACACGGTCACGTACGCCAAGGGCCGCCCGGTGGAGTCGAACATGCAACTGGTCGCGCGGGCGGTCGGCTTCACCCAACTCGCGCAGCGCCCGCCGCTGAACACCGCCCAGGCCCGCGAGCTGCTCGGCCTGTGAGAGCGACCGGCAATAGGGCGGTGGAGGCGAGGCACGGTACCGTCCACGTTGTGGGAAAGACGTACGAGGGCGGCGTACCGCTCGCCGAGGTGGTCCGGTCCGGTTTCGTAGAGGGCGTGCACCGTGGCTCGGTGGTGGTGCTCGACAGCGTCGGTGCGCCGCTGGCCGCCGCGGGCGACGTCACCTCGCCGATCTTTCCGCGCTCGTCGAACAAGCCGATGCAGGCGGTCGGGATGCTTCGCGCCGGGCTGTCGCTCACCGAGCCGGCCGACCTGGCCATGGTCTCGGCCAGCCATGCGGGGGAGGAGTTCCACCTGGCCCGGGTCGCCGGGCTGCTCGCGGGTGCCGGGCTCGGCGAGGACGCCCTGCACTGCCCGCCGGACCTGCCGGCGGGCGATCTCGCACGGATCACGGCGCTGCAGGCCGGGGGCGGTCCGGCGCGGATCCAGATGAACTGCTCCGGCAAGCACGCCGGGATGCTGCTGACCTGCCGTGCCGCCGGCTGGCCGATGGAGGGCTACTGGCGGATCGACCACCCCCTCCAGCGGCGGCTGCGCGAGACAGTGGAGGAGTTCACCGGCGAGGAGGCGGTGGCTGTCGGCGTCGACGGCTGCGGCGCCCCGGTGCTGTCCGCGTCGTTGACCGGACTGGCCACGGCGTACCTGCGGTTGGTCGCGGCCGAAGGCGACACCGGAGCGGGTCTGGTGGCCGACGCGATGCGGGCCCACCCGGAGGTGGTAGGCGGTACGCAGGCGGACGACACCCGGCTGATGCGTGGCGTACCCGGGCTGCTGGCGAAGATCGGCGTGGAGGGTGTCATCGCCGCGGCCCTGCCCGGCGTCGGTGCCGTGGCGCTGAAAATTGACGACGGCGCCGGCCGGGCCCGGATGCCGGTCCTGGTCTCGGCCCTGCGCCGGCTCGGTGTCGACGCGCCGGTGCTGGCGGAGTTCGCCGAGGCGCCGATCTTCGGCGGCACCCTCCCCGTCGGCGCCACCCGTCCCCTCTGGTAACCCACCCCACCCCACCCCACCCACCCACCCACCCACCCACCCCACCCCGCCGCGGCGATCATGCAGTCGTGGCGCCTGTTACGTACCGAAAGTGGCCTTTGTCCAGTGCCACAACTGCATGATCGGCGGCGGCGGCGGTGGCGGCGGTGGGTGGGGTCAGGGGAGGAAGGCGAGGAGTTGCTGGTTGATCTGGGCGGGTTGTTCCAGGGGGAGCAGGTGGGCGGCGTTCGGCACGTCGGGCGGGCGCACCGCGTGGGGCGCCTCGGCCGCGATCCGATCGGCCAGATGACGGATGTCGGGCACGTCCGCCACACCTGCCGCGACCAGTACGGGCATGGTCAGTTCGGCGAGTCGTCCGATGGCCGGTGGGTCGAGTTCGGCCACGTCCACGGCACTGAGAGCCAACTCGGCGGCGAGCGCGCGTTCGTCCATCACCGTGGCGAAGGCAACCAGCTCAGGGTCGACGTCCGCGGGTTCGCGGTCCGGACCGACCACCCAGAACCGCACCTCACCCGCGGCCGTCGCGGCGAAGTCCTCCGGGTCGACGTCGCCGACCAGGTTCTCCCACAGGTCGTTCGTCTGCTCCGACCATTCGTGCCCAGAAACCGCAGTACCGAGCAGGGCGAGCGCGCTCACCCGGTGCGGGTGGGCGAGCGCGGTGTCGATCGCCACCGCCCCACCGAAGGAGCAGCCGATCAGTGCCGCGCTGGCCAGTCCGAGGGCGTCGAGCAGGCCGACCACGTCATCGTGGTGGGCGAAGGCGCTCGGTGGCAGCTCGGACTCCCCGTACCCGCGTAGGTCGAGAGCGATCACCCGGTGTCGGGTCGCGAGCGGGGCGATCTGGTCCCGCCACATCCGGCGGTCGGCGATACCGGCGTGTAGCAGGACGACCGGCGATCCGCTGCCCGCCTCGTCGTACGCCAGCAGCGCGCCGTTTACCTGGATCTTGGTCATCGCAGGACGGTACGGCCGGGCGGGAACGGTTCGCAAGCCGGCAATGAGACATCGCTAACTTTGGCTAGCACTTTGCTTGCAGCTGCTAGCGGCGCGGGCTAGCGTTGAGTCATGGCCACTCCCAAGGACCTTCCCGACGTCGGTGGGTTCATTCGTGACCTGCGGCGGAACGCGAAGATTTCGCTCCGGCAACTGGCCGAGCAGGCGGGGGTCAGCAACCCCTACCTCAGCCAGATCGAGCGCGGCCTGCGCCGGCCGAGCGCGGAGGTGCTCCAGCAACTCGCCAGCGCGCTGCGGGTCTCCACTCCGGCGATGTACCTGCGGGCCGGCCTGCTCGACGACAAGGAGGGGCAGGGTGTACTTGCCGCCATCGCCGTCGATCCGGACCTGACGATGGCGCAGAAACAGTCCCTTACCCAGATCTACGAGACATTTCGCCGAGAGAATGCGCGGCTGGCCGAAGCGACCGGAACCACGACCGGCGCGAGCGGTGAGGCCGGCGGTCCGGCCGGTGGGGTCCAAACCGGCGGATCCGGCACCAGCGGTGAGACCGACGTTGCGAACGTCGCTGGTCGAACCGGCGGATCCACCGGGAGCGGTGAGACCAGCCCCTCGAACGCGGCTAACTCGACCGCCCCCGACCTGGCGAATCTGGCCGCGACCGGGCCCACCACCGCGGCCGGCACCCCGACCGAGGCGGTGCTCGAGTCGGTGGCCGTGACCGAAGCCGGTTCCGCTCCCGCCCCGAACAGCACCCCAGCCAGGAAGGCCGCCCGCAAGGTGGTCCGAAAGACCGCGACGGCGGTCCAGGAGGAGAAGTAACGATGACCCAGCCGAAGACCAATCGCATCCCTGCCCCGCTCTACGCTGCCGCCGGCGCCGGTGAGCTGGCCCTGCAGCAGCTGCGCAACCTGCCCAACGTGGTCGGTGAGCTGCGTGACCGCGTCGTCGCCGACGGTGGGCGGGTCGTCAACGAACTCGGCGGCAAGGCCGTCGTCACCGGCTTCGAGCTGCGGCAGAAGGCCAACGACACGCTGCGCAACGCCAACCGGACGGCCGAGTCGCTGCGGCAGAAGGCCGCCCCGACGGCCGATCTCAACCGGCTGCGTGAGCACGCCGACCTGGCCAGGCTCCGCGAGGCTGCGGATCTCACCAAGCTCCGCGAGACGGCTGACCTGAACAAGCTCCGGGAGGCGGCCGACCTGGACCGACTGCGCGAGTTGGCCAGCCGCAACGCGGCGGTCGTCGTCGCCGGCGCCCAGGCCGCTCAGGTGCGGGCGCTGGCCGCGTACGGTGCGCTGGTGGCTCGGGGCGAGCGAGTCGTGGGTGCCGGTGTGCTGGAGGCCGCCGACTCGGTGAACGCCGACATCGAGGCGACGGCGACGACCACGCCGACGGCGACGACCACGCCGACGGCCACGACCACGCCGACGGCCACGACCACGGCGTCGGCCACGGCGACGGCGACGACCACGCCGACGGCGTCGGCGTCGGCCGAGGAGACCGCGTCGGCCGAGGTGCCGAGCCCGGCGGAGGTGGCCGAGATCGTGGAGGCCAAGCCGGCCGCCGCGAAGAAGACCACCCGGGCGAAGTCGACCACCCGGCAGGCCGCCGCCAAGCGGACCGACAGCCCGTCGGCGAAGCTGCCCCGGGGGACCAAGCGGAGCGAGTGAGTCGGCAGCCGGCGTTCCCGGGACCGTCCTGTCGCCACGGATCCGGGGTCGCCGGCATAAGCTTGCCGTCATGGCCAACGCCGCGCCGATCTTCGTAGACGACGTCCGCTACGTGATCGAACTGATCCTGTTCGTCTTCGCACTGATCGTGCAGGGGGTGGCTCTCGTGCACGCCGTCACGCAACGCTCCGATGCCTTCCCGGCCATCGGGACCCTGCCGAAGGGCGGCTGGATCGCGATCCTGGCGGTCACTCTCCTGCTCACCCTGCTCACCCGCTCCACCCTCAGCATCTTCGGGCTGATCGGTGTGGCGGCGGCGCTGATCTACCTGCTCGACGTCCGGGTCGGGCTACGTGACCTTGGCGACAACAGAGGGTCCTGGTGAGAGCTTTCCGCTGGCCACCACCACCGGACGGCGGGCCACGCAGCTGGGGTCCCGGCCCGGGTGCCCCGCGGACCGGCCGGCCTCCGTTACCCGATCCGGAAACGGAACTGGTCGCCACCCCGCACGGCGTACGTCTGGAGCGGCTGGTCACCGGCGTTGGTGACCCGGTCACCGTCTTCGCGCACGGGCTGGCCAACGGCATCGCCACCACCCGACCCTTCGGCAGCGGTGTCACCGGTCGCCGGGTCTTCTTCCAGTTCCGTGGTCACGGCCGCTCCGACGCCCCCGACGGGCCGTGGAGCTACCTGGACCTGGCCCGCGACCTGCGGGCGATCGCCGATCTCAGCGGCGCGACGCGCGCCTTCGGGGCCAGCCTGGGCGCCGGTGCGTTGTGCCGCCTGCTCGCCGAGAGCCCGGAGCGGTTCGAGCGGCTCGTCTTCTTCCTTCCCGCCGCGCTCGACCAGCCGCGCGGACCGGTCGCCCGGGCGCGGCTGAGCGAGTTGCTGTCGGCCGTGGAGAGCGGCGACGCCTCGGCGGTGGCGGAAGCAGTCTCCACCGAGCTGCCGCCGGCGGTACGCAACACGCCGGCCGGCTGGGCATATCTGCGGCAACGGCTGGACCATCTGCTGCGCGACGGCCTCGCCGCCGGGCTGATCGATCTGCCCGAGCAGGCGCCGCTGCCCGATGCCGGCGTGCTCGCCCGGGTGACCGCGCCGGCACTGGTCATCGCCGTAGAGGGCGACGAGCTGCACCCGGTGGAGGTGGCCGAACAGCTCGCCACCACACTGCCCCGAGCCACCCTGCACCGCTACGACCGCCCCGGTGTCCTCTGGACGGAGCGCGCCGATCTCCGCAGCCGAATCTCCGACTTCCTCAACGGCTAGCCCCTCGCGTGCTGCCGCGCGAGTTGCGGTATGTCGCGGTATCCGGCGCGCGGGAGGACCCGACATACCGCAACTCGCGAGCCAGATCGTGGCCCTTCCGGGTCGATCAGCCGGCGCTCCTGCGACGAGTCAGCAATACCTGCCAGCAGATGGCAGGTATTGCTGGCAGCGTGGGGCGCATGACGAAACCGCTGATCGGAAAGGTGGCGTTGGTCGCCGGGGCCACTCGGGGTGCCGGCCGGCAGATCGCCGTGCAGCTCGGCGCCGCAGGTGCCACCGTGTACGCGACCGGCCGGAGCAGCCGCGCCGGCCGCTCCGAACTGGACCGCCCGGAAACCATCGAGGAGACCGCCGAACTGGTCACCGCCGCCGGCGGTACCGGCATCCCGGTCCGGGTCGACCACCTGGTACCCGACGAGGTGCAGGCCCTGGTCGCGCAGATCGACGCCGAGCAGGGCCAGCTTGACGTGCTGGTGAACGACGTGTGGGGGGCCGACCCACTGATCATCTGGGACAAGCCGGTCTGGGAGCAGCCGCTCGACGCCGGCTTCCGGATGCTGCGGCTGGCGGTCGACACCCACGTGATCACCAGCCACTTCGCGTTGCCCCTGCTGATCCGCCGGCCCGGCGGACTGGTGGTGGAGATCGGTGACGGTACGAAGGCGTACAACGAGGAGAACTACCGGCTGTCGGTCTTCTACGACCTGGCCAAGACCTCGGTCAACCGGCTCGCCTTCAGCTGGGCCCACGAAGTCAGGCCGCACGGCGGCACGGCGGTCGCGCTCACCCCGGGCTGGATCCGCTCCGAGGCGATGCTGGAGCACTTCGGCGTCACCGAGGACAACTGGCGCGATGGCGCGGCCAAGGACCCGCACTTCCTCATCTCGGAGACTCCGGCGTTCGTGGGCCGAGCCGTCGCCGGGCTCGCCGCCGACCCGGACCGGGCACGCTGGAGCGGTCGGTCCGTCTCCGCCGGAGAACTGGCCAAGGTGTACGGCTTCACCGACGTCGACGGCTCCCAACCGGACGCCTTCCGCTACCTCAGCGAGGTGGTCGACGCCGGCAGACCCGCGGACGTCACGGGTTATCGCTGATCCTTACGCCCCGGCGTCCGTCCGAGCGGCCCGATCGGCATTCACCCGACCGGCCGTACTACGCCGGCCGGTCGGGAGACCGGTCGTCAGCGGTGGAGTACAGCGCGGCGGCCCTGATGGCCGCCTCGGCCAGCCGCGACCGTAGCTCCGACGGCTCGATCACCTCCACCTCCGGCCCCAGCGCGAGCAGTTGGGTGTACGCCACCTCGACGGACTCGACGGGCAGGCGGGTGCGCACCCAGCCCTGCCCGTCGGGTTCGCCTGCGGCGGCGACCGCCGCCTCGTACCCGAACGGGATCTCGGTGAGGTGACGGAGTCGGCGCAGGCCGGCGGGGCTCAGCCGGATCGTCACCTCGGCCCGCAGCATGCCGCGCAGGAACGCCTCGGCCTGAGCCCGCCAGTTCCGCCGCCGCGACGGCGTCGGCGAGTCCCATGTCACCGGCCGGGCCGGGCAACCCGGCCAGGAAGAGCGCCTCCGCCTCGTCCCGGGTCATCCCGGTCAACCTGGTCCGGTAGCCGCCGAGCAACCGGTAGCCGCCGGCCCGCCCCCGGTCGGCGTAGATCGGCACCCCAGCGGCGGAGAGCGCCAGCACGTCCCGGTAGACCGTCCGCTCGGAGACCTCCAGCTCGCGGGCCAGCTCCGCCGCCGTCAGCACCTCACGGGCCTGCAACAACAGCAGCAGGGAGAGCAACCGGGACGCCCGCACCGACGCTCACCGTCCGCCGGGGGTCAACAACCCCCGGTCGTACGCGACCGCGACGGCGGCGGCCCGGTCGTTGACGCCGAGCTTGGCGTAGACGTGCAGCAGGTGGGTCTTCACCGTGGCCTCGCTGATGAACAGGCGCGCGGCGGCCTCGCGGTTCGACGATCCCCGGGCGACCAGGGTGAGCACCTCCAACTCGCGTTGGCTCAGCGGTTCCCCGGCCGGCTGAGGGGGCGTCCGCAGGCGACCCATCAGCCGGCCGGCCACGCTTGGCGAGAGCACCGACTCGCCTCGGGCGGCGGCGCGTACCGCCCGGACCAGTTCGTCGCGGGGCGCGTCCTTGAGCAGGTAGCCGGTGGCGCCGGCCTCGATCGCCGGGAGCACGTCCGCGTCCGTGTCGTACGTGGTCAGTACCAGCACCCTCGCCGGGCTGTCCGTCGCGACGAGACGGGCGATCGCGGTCACCCCGTCCATCCCCGGCATTCGCAGGTCCATCAGCACCACGTCGGGGCGGCTGCGGGCGGCCATCGTCAGGGCCTCGGCACCGTCCGCCGCCTCGCCGACCACCTCGAACCCGGGATCGCCGGCGAACATGCCGCGCAGCCCGTCGCGCACCACCGGATGATCATCGACGATGAGCAGGCGTACCGGATCGGTCATGCGGCGGCTCCGGGCAGGGCCGGTACGGAGGCCGAGACGGCCGTCCCGCCACCCGGCTCGGACTCGACGGCGAGCTGGCCACCGACCCGGCCGACCCGCTGCCGCATCGCGGTCAGGCCGTAGCTTCCGTGCTGATCCGGGCTGGTCGACCGGTTGGTCACGTCGAATCCCGATCCGTCGTCGCGGACGTCCAGGGTGACCACGTCCGACATGTACGACAGGGTGAGCCCGACCCGGGACGCGGCGGCGTGCCGGGCCACGTTGCTCAGCGCCTCCTGCGCGGCTCGCAGCAGCGTCACCTCGATCTCCGGGTGCAGTGGGCGGGGCGTCCCGGTGGTGCTGACGCTGGCCGCCACCCCGTGCACGGCCGACCAGCGTTCACCCAGCTCGGAGAGGGCGTCGGGCAGGCGGGCCGTCTCCAGCGGCTCGGGGCGCAGCGCCCGGACCGACCGGCGGGCTTCGGTGAGGCTCTCCCGGGCCAGTGCCAACGCGTTGTCCACGTGCCGTCGCCAGTCGGCGGAGCGGTCGCGGGTCTGCTCGGCCGCCTCCAGCTGGGTGATGATGCCGGTCAGGCCCTGGGCCAGGGTGTCGTGGATCTCCTGCGCCATCCGCTGTCGCTCGTCCAGTACGCCGGCCTCGCGGGCCTGGGCGATGAGCTGGGCGTGCAGCCCCTCGTTCTCCCGTGCCGTCTCGGTGAGTTGGCGGTTGGTGGCGGCGAGTTCCGCCACCAACCGCTTGCGCCGGGCGTCCTCCCGTTCACCGACGAGGTTGAACCAGCTCACCGCACTGGCCAGGACCAGGTTGACAAGCACCAGCGTCAGCCACAGCGGCCGGTTCGACCACGAGGCCGGCAGGCCGCCGCCCTGCGCGGTGGCGACCAGCACGGCGGTCGCGGCCATCCCGACGAAGCGCCATCGCCCGTCGAGCACGAGGAAGGCGTGCAGGTAGCCGACCCAGGCGAAGAAGCCGTACCACGGGCTCGCGGTCACCAGCACGGCGGCGGAGGCCAGTAGCCCGACGTAGTAGACGGTCATCGGGCCCCGTCGTCCCGGCCACTGCGGACGCAGGACGACAAACCAGGTGACCCAGCAGGCGGTCAGCCCGGCGACGACCAGGGTGGGCAGCATCGGCAGCCCGCGCGGCGCCGGTGCGAAGGCGGCCAGCAGCGAGCCTACGAGCAGTCCGCAGTAGGGCAGGAGGCGGTGCAGCCGCGCCTCCCGCGCCCGCCAGTTCGTCAGTTGGTGATCCTGGGTGGGCACGGCGTCGTCGCGGCAGGCGGTCCGGTCCCCGCCGCCGCTCGTCCCGTCGCCGCTCATCATGCGCTCACTCCCAGCGGAACAGCTTCGCCGCTGCGGCGCCGGCCGCCACGGCGATGACCGCCATTATCCCCAGGTGCAGCGGATGCGGTGCGGTGCCGGTCCAGGCGTCGAGCAGCGCCTGGACCCCGGGTGGCGTGTAGGCGCCGAGGTCGGCCAGGAAATCGGGCAGCAGGAACCGGGGCAGGTACGCCCCACCGAAGAACATGATCACCATGAACGGCGGTACGGCCAGCGCCTGAGCCGATTTCGCGGTGGGCGCGACCGCCGCCACCAGCAGCCCCACCGCGAGCAGCGCGGCCGTACCCAGGACGAGTGCCGCCGCGAACCCGAGCGGGTGCTGTGGCAACGGGGTGCCGAACGCCAGCCGGGCGACGACCGTGAGGAGCACCGCGCTGGCCAGGATGCCCGTCAGGGCCAGTACGAGCTGGGCGGCCAGCAGTGCCAGCGGACTCGCCGGTGTGGTGGCCAGCCGGCGCAGGATGCCGCGCTCCCGATAGGTCGCCAGCACGGTGGGCAGGGCGTTGATGCCGACCATGGCCAGTGTGACCACCAGCAGCGAGGGGGTGAAGTACGTGACGAAGGACTGGTTGCCGAATTCCGGGTTGGGTTCCCGGAGCGTGGGAATCAGCCCGAGCACCACCAGGATCAGGGTGGGCAGGGCGACGGTGAGCACCAGCGTCGGGATGTCCCGCAGGTGCAGCTTGGCCTCAGTCTTGAGGATCTGGCCGAAGGCGTGCATCGTGTCTCCTTCAGTCGGTCAGCCGGCGTCCGGTCAGCTCGACGAACGCGTCGTCGAGCGTGGCCTGCTCCAGCCGTAGGTCGGCGGCGACGATCTGGTGGCGGGCGAGCACCGAGGTGACCGCGTGCAGCACCTCGCCGGTGCCGGTCGCCACGACCTGGCTGCCGCTGCGTGTCACGGCCGTGACCTGAGGCAGGTCGGTCAGCAACCGGTCGTCGAACGGTGCGGACGGGCGGAACCGGACGCGCTGTTCCGGGGCCACGGCCGAGACCAGCCCGGCGGGGCTGTCCAGCGCCACCACCCGTCCCTTGTCGATCACGGCCAAGCGGTCGCAGAGCCGCTCGGCCTCCTCCATGAAGTGGGTGACCAGCAGGATGGTCACGCCGCGGTCCCGCACCCTCTCGATCAGATCCCAGGTGTCCCGGCGGGCCTGCGGATCCAGCCCGGTGGTCAGCTCGTCCAGGATGGCGATCCGCGGGTTGCCGACCAGCGCCAGCGCAACGGAGAGGCGCTGCTTCTGACCACCGGAGAGCTTCTCGTACGCGGTGTTCCGCTTCCTGTCGAGGCCCAGCTCGTCGATCAGCTGCGCCGGGTCGGCGGGGTCGCGGTAGAACGAGGCGTAGAGCTCCAACGCCTCAGCGACCCGGAGCCGATCGGGCAGCTGGCTCTCCTGAAGTTGCACCCCCACCAGTTGGCGCAGCCGGGCGGCGTCCCGGCGGGGGTCGAGCCCGAGGACCGACACCCCGCCCCCGTCTGGGACACGCAACCCGGCGACACACTCCACAGTGGTGGTCTTGCCGGCGCCGTTCGGCCCGAGTACGCCGAAGATCTCGCCGGCCTCGACGTCGAAGGACACGTCCGCCACCGCCACCGTCTCGCCGTAGCGCTTGTGCAGGCTGGTCGCCTCGATGACCGGCATGGCCACCGCCTCTCGCCGTCGGGGTCTCGGGTTACGACTCAAGGGTCGCGAGAGCAGGCCGGCGACGAATCGACCGGCTGTAGGTGACCTTGGTCGGCTCCGGCTGATTCCGGCGATCCGCCAACCGGTGGATGCGCCGACAAGTGACTACGCTCCTGGACGTGCACGCATCCGAGATTCCCGTCACCGCCGTGGGCGCGGGCCGCCGCTTCGTCAGCGGGGCCAGGCTGCTCCTGCGGGGCGTCGGTCTGTACGTACGCAACCCGGGCCTGATGCTGCTCGGCGTCATCCCGGCGCTGATCTCCGGGGCGGTCTTCGTGTCCGCGTACGCTCTGCTGGTCTTTTTCGTCGACGACCTGGCCGCCGCGGCCACCCCGTTCGCCGACGACTGGGCGACGACGCCGCGCAGCGCGGTCCGGGTGATCGCCGGGCTGGCCTTCCTCGGTCTCGGCGGCCTGCTCACCGTCCTCACCTTCACGGCGGTCACCCTGGCCATCGGCGATCCGTTCTACGAGAAGATCTCGGAGCGGGTGGAGCGACGCTACGGCGGCACGCCGGACGCGGTCGAGGCGCCGTTCTGGCCGTCGCTGCGGCGCAGCGTCGCCGACTCACTCCGACTGGTCGCCCTGGCGGTGTTGTTCGGCGTGCCGCTGTTCGCCGCCGGTTTCATTCCGGTGATCGGGCAGACCGTGGTGCCGGTCATCGGCGCGGCGGTGGGCGGCTGGCTGCTCGCCGTGGAACTGACCGGCGCGCCCTTCTCCCGGCGTGGCAAGCGACTGCCACACCGGCGCGCCGCGCTCAAGGCGGACCGCCCCACCGCACTCGGTTTCGGGGTCGCGGTCTTCGTCTGCTTCCTGATCCCACTCGGCGCGGTACTGCTGATGCCGGCCGCAGTGGCCGGTGCCACCCTGCTGGCCCGCCGCTCGCTCGGCCAACCCATCACGGAGAGCTGACATGGACATCGCCCTGGTCGCGGGGGACATCACCGCCGAGTGGGCGTACGCGGAGGATTAGCCGGCCGGGCGCAGCTCGCGTACGCAGGACCACTGGCTGGCCACCTGTCGGTAGCCGAGCCGGTCGTTGACCGCCAGCATCGGCGCGTTCGCCGCGTCGTTCCCGGTGTACGCGACGGTGACGCCGCGTCCCGCCGCCCGGTGCAGCGCGGCCAGCTTCACCAGCCGGGCCAGTCCTCGGCCACGGAAGTCCGGCACGGTGCCGGTGTAGTCCGACCACATCCGCGCGCCGTCCCGCTTCACCAGGCTGATCGCCACCAACTCGCCGTCGACCTCGACGCCCGTGCTGGCGTCCCGGTCCAACCCGACGTTGTCCCAGGTGTCCGCGCGCCAGGTGGCGTAGCTGATGGCGTCGGACGGCACGTCGCCAGGTTCGTCGGCGCTGGCCAGCACCTCCACCCGGTGGACCTGGCGACTGTCGACCTCGGCCAGCGGAACCAGCCGGACGTTGTCGGGGGTGGCCGGCAGCGGAGGCAGCGCGTGCAGCTCCAGGGCCGAGAAGTGCTCCTGCCGACTCGGGGTGAAGCCGTGCCGGCGGGCGAACGGCAGCGCCTCCGGCAGCGTCCGCCCACGTAGCCGGGCCAGCCCGAGCGGCGCTAGATGCTCAAGCGCCCGGCCCAGCAGCGCCCCGCCGATGCCGCGTCGCCGCTGGTCGGGGTGTACGTGCAGTAGGGACACCTCGCCGACGGCGGCGCTGGTTTTGGTGTTGCGGGACGCCGACACCCAGCCGACGACCTGCCCGTCGACCTCGGCGACGAAACCGCACCAGTGCTGCTCCACCGGTGGCGTCGAGATCAGTTGCCGGGTGGACGCGACCCCACGGATGAGGAAGGGGAACACGAGCGTACGCAACGCCACCACGGGTGCGGCGTCGTCGAGATGCGCCGGACGGATCAACGTGGACGACCGTCTTCTGGAATCCGACATGCGCGGCAGGGTAGCCGCTGTGACTCTCGTACCGCAGCTTAGTTTGGCGCGCCTGTCGTCACCGCCCCACCTGATCGTCGGTCCGGCTGAACACGGCAGTGTGCGGCAGCGTTGTGGGACGGGGCAGCCCTGCGTGCCCGCGAGCGGATCGTGACCGGAAGGCGGACTGAGGTGAGGACCTGCCGATACCTGGTTTTTCCAATCCGACCCGGGCGCGGGTGAACCAGCGACGTCCTCGCACCGTCATGCGCGTGCCGTACTCGCGCGCGGACGAGTGCGTGCGGCTGACCGGCCATTGGAGGGCTGCATGACTGTGGATACTGGTTCGTTCTCGTTCCGCCGCATATGGACGAGCACCCGAGCGGCGTTGGTCGTCGTGACGGTGCTCGCCGCAGGTCTGATCGTCGTGATGTCGAGTAGTTCCGACGCCGTCGCGGGCGAACGCGTCACGTTCGTCAACCGTACCGGGGAGACGTTGTGGGTCGGTGCGGGCGAGAGTGGGGACGGCTCGCGTCGGATCACCGGGCTACCGGTGCTGCGCCCGGGGGAGTCGAAGAGCATCATCGTCCCGGACAGCGGACAGCCTGGTCACTGGCGAGGCAGGTTCTTCGCCCGGCAGCGGTGTAGTGGAGACTCCGGCAGCACCTTCAAGTGCCTCGTCGGCGACTGCGGCCCCCACGTGGGTCACTGCGAGCGGGGCGCGGAACCGGTGAGCCTGGCCGAGTTCAACTTCGACCAGAACAACCCGGCGGCACCCTGGTACAACATCAGCTACGTCGACGCGTTGTCGG
Organism: Micromonospora sp. ATLC16; assembly: GCF_057196645.1. NCBI lineage: Bacteria > Bacillati > Actinomycetota > Actinomycetes > Micromonosporales > Micromonosporaceae > Micromonospora > Micromonospora sp. ATLC16. The sequence goes on along the minus strand of NZ_JBXUOW010000004.1, from coordinate 9,260 downwards.
TGGTGATCACGATCGAAGCCCCCGGCGCGCCGAACCCGGCCCTTGCCGGAAGTTGTGTCAGGTCGGCCTGCGGCGGTGGCCAGATGCTCGCCGCCTGCCCCGAGGCGCACGCCGTACGCGATCCGCAGCGCGGCGACCGGATCAACTGCGTCAACCCTGCGCGGGACGCGGAGAGTGCCTACACCGCCGCGCTGCGTCCCTTCGGCCCGCGGGCCTATCTGTGGTCGACCCATGACAAGGTGCCGGGCAACGAGACTGTCTTCAACTGCCCCGGTTGCGCGGACTTCACTGTCACCTTCCGCAACGGAGGTGCCTCGGCGGCTCCGCCCGCCCCACGGCCCGACACTCCGGACTCAGCCGACTTCGCGCTGCGGGGGTACGCCGGCAAGTGCATCGACGTGCCGGGCGGCATCTCGGCCGACGGGGCGCAGTTGCAGCTCTGGCGGTGCAACGGCACCACCCCCGCGCAGCGGTTCACCCGCGGCCCGAACGGCTCGTTGGTGGCGCTGGACAAGTGCATGGATGTCGCCTGGGCGGCGCGTGACAACGGAACCAAGGTGCAGCTCGCGCACTGCAACGGCGGGCCGGCCCAGATCTGGGTCGTCGAGCAGGGCATGGTGCGTAATCCGCATTCCGGCAAGTGCGTGGACGTGCGCAACCGGAATGCCGCAGACGGCGCCCCGTTGCAGATCTGGGAGTGCAACCCCGGCCAGGACAACCAGACCTGGCGGGTCGTCAGACGCTGAGCGTCGCAACGGGGGGCTCCACGGCGACGGCCCCCCGTCACGTCATGAGCGGCCGCGCGGATGAACGACGGAACCGACCGGGAACGAAGGGGTGCGGATGGAGTCAGGGCGAGGCCGACCGGCCGCGAGGTTCTGGTGGGCGTCAGCGTTGCTGCTGGCCGCCCTTCTCGTGCCGCTCGTTCCGGCGGCTCCGGCCGTCGCGGCGCCCGAGGAGACCGGCAAATACTACGTCGTCAGACCTCCGGTCAACGGTCAGCGGGAGTACCTGTACAGCATCGCCCTGGTCACCCTCGGCAACGGCAACCGGTTCCGCGAGATCATTGATCTCAACCGAGGCCGCAAGCAGCCGGACGGCGCGACCTTCACCGACGGCGTCGAGTTGGGCCCCGGCTGGATCCTGATGTTGCCGCCCGACGCCGACGGCCCGGGGGTCCGTACCGGCGCGCTTCCGGCGCTCGGGCCTCCGACGCGCCGGCCCTCGCCGAGCACGGTGCCGCCGAGTACGCCGGCACCGTCACCCTCGCCGCGCGAGACGACTCGGCAACCCTCCGCGAGCGCGGGTCCATCGTCCTCGACGGCGGGCCCGACCCCGGTGGTCGCCGCTCCCGGGCCGCGGTCCGGGCCGGCGCCCATCAGTCCCAACCTGGTCCGGATCGGCGCGGGTGCGTTCGCCGTGCTCCTCGCCGTCGTCGCGCTCCTGGTGCTGCCCCGGCGGATACATCAGATGCGCTCAACAACCCTCGACGACGGGCCGTGGCCGCCGGAACGGCATCGCACGCCGACGCCGGCGGAACTGGCTGGCGTCACGACGCCAGCCCCACCGCACCCGGACCCAGGCACGGGCCTGGGCCCCGACCCGGACCCAGGCACGGGCCGGGGTAAGGGCCTCGACCCGGACCCAGGGCCGGAGGCGGGCAAGCACCCGGACCCAGGGCCGGAGGCGGGCCTCGACCCGGACCCAGGGCCGGAGGCGGGCAAGCACCTGGACCACGACCAGGCTGTGCTGCCGGAGCCGTCCGAGCCCCGGACGCCGCGCGCATCGCCGCCCGAGTGGCCACCCCGGGCCGGTGCGCTACCCATGTCGGCTGGCGGCGCTGACCCGACCGAGGCGGTACGCGAAGGGACACGGACGGATGCCGTCGACCCGCCGCGGCCTGCGCTGCCGGCCGACGGTGACGTGCCCTACGTGCGGGCGGAGTTGCGTACCGACGCCGGGCCCGTCCGGGTCCGCCTGGTCGGTGTCACGACCGGCCCGACGACTCCCGCCTACGCCTGGCTCGCCGACCACGAGCCGGAACCTGCGGCGGCGGTGCCGCTGGTGCTGGGGCGACACGGTCCGTGGCGGCTGCGAGTTGACCTCGGCCGTGTCCCCGACGTGTTCACCCTGGTCGGCGACCTGGATGAATGCCGTCGACTGGCCGCCGCCTACGCCCGCCAGTTGCAAGCCGGTGGCGTCGGAGTCGGGGTCGTCGGTGACGCGCTCGGTGCGGAGAGTCTCGCCGGGTGCCGCAGCTTCGCCGGGCTCCCCGAGCCCAGTGAGTTGGATTCCGACCGTTACGTCGTCTTCAGCGCCGGCCCGTTGAGCGGTGTCGGTATTCGTGGGCTCGCCGCCACCACCGGCGGTCGGTGCGTGCCGGTGCTGATCGGTCCGGTCCCGGACGGCCGGTGGTCGGCTCAGCTTGGCGCGGGGGACCGAAGCTGAGGCACGACCGACGGTAGCGCCCCCTTCGGCAGCCCTGACACGCGCCGCCAGGTGCCCGATTCGACGCGGTAGGCCTGGCGTACCCGAACCCGAGAATAGGAGCGGCTCGCCAGGATCAGGTCCACCTGCGCCGCGCGCAGCGGTTCGGCCTGGGAGCGTACCCGGGTGAGTGGCGCGAGCAGGTCGGCCGTTGACACCACGTCGACCGCCCGCCTCCTCGGCACCTGAAGTTCCAGCAGCAGCCGTCCGGGCTGTACCGGTGGCTGGCGCCGGTACAGCCGCAGCCAGTTGCGCGGCAGACGGAGGCGTTCCGTCGGCAGCAGAGCGTACGCCCGCCGGGTGCCGAAGGCCGGCCAGCGTCGCACCTCGTTGGGCAGGCCGGCGATCGAGCCGGCCTGCGCGGTGCAGCGGATCCTCAGCGGTTCGCCGGCGCATTCACCGGCCGGCGTCAGGCGACCGGTGTGATCCACCTCGAAGGCGTCCACCGGGGAGGTCCGGTCCAGACGCGCGGCCGGCAGGAGATACGCCTCGCGGAGGCCGCGCAGGTGTTGTAGGCGGGCGGGCAGGGCTGCCCGGAGCACCGCCATCGGGATCGCGCCGCCCGGTTCCACCCGGACCCGTAGCAGCCGACTGCCGCCCGGCACCGACCTGGCGTCCAGGAAGGCGAGCAGGAAGAGTTCGGCACCGGGCAGTCCGTCGGCGATCGACCGACCGTCGACCGGCGCGGCGACGAACGCCTCGAACTGCTCGGCGTTGACCTGCTGCGCCGCCGACAGCCACGCGGGGCCGTACGCCGTCCGGCGGTTCTCGGTGACCAGCGGGGGGCGGGGGAGCGGCAGTATCGGAACGGCGGGCGGCGGCTCATCCGTCCCCGACGGTCCGACGGTCGGCGGCGGGGCCGCTCCCGGCGGTCCGGCGTCCGGCGGGGTGCCGATCGTGCCGACGACCTCGGCGCAGACCGGCACCAGCAGGCCGGTCGAGGTCGCGCGCGACGCCGGCGGTCCGAGGGCGTAACGGGGCCGGAACGCCTCCCACCGGGTGGGCTTTCCCGCCTGGTCGAGCGCGCGTAGATCCTGCCGGCCGTCCACCAACTCCGCGCTGCCGCCCGGCGGCGGAGTCCACACGGTGGCACCGGTCGTCTCGGCCAACTCCTGCGCCTGCGTACGGAGACGTTGCTGCTCGTCCGGATCGGACGGCCAGGTGAGCCAGAGTCGTAGCTCGCTGCCGTAGAGCGGAAGGTCACCGAGCAGAGCGGCGAGCTGGGCGCCGTCGTACACCCGCTGGGTTCCGCCGTAGTCGCCGACCAGGAAGCCGCCCGATCGTGCGGTGACCGCGATGGTCACCAGCCCGTCCGAGGCCGTGCCGAGCCGGTGTGCGGTGGCGCGCCGGGTGACGAAGTCGGCCCGGGTCGCCAGGACGACCCCGCCGTGCAGAGGCAGGCCCACCACGCCGGTGCGGGGACGGACCAGGCCACGATCCACGGTGAACCAGCCGGGGAGCGGGGTGGCCAGCTCGGGTGGCTGGATCATCATCCAGTCTCGGACCTGGCGGGTGGTCCGGTCCAGCGGTACCGCGTGCAACGGTCCCGTCCCGGTCGGCCGGTCGTGGTGCCGGATCACCGCGCCGTCCGGACTCACCAGGACGTCGTGGGCGAGCAGGCCGGCCACCTCGCTGAACAACTCCGTGTGCCGGGCACCGTCCTGGGTCAGGATGCGTACGTCGTTCGCGGTCTCGCCGGAGCGCCGGACCAGGTCGGCGATGGCCGACGCGGTCAGCGGCTTGTCGGGTTTGTGGGGCACCACCAGACCGCCGTGTACGCCGGGTTCCAGCCAGAGATCGAACAGCCCGGCCACCCGTCGATGCCGGCTGAGGTCGAAGCGGCGAGTGGCCGGCGAAGCGTCACTGATCGCGTCTGTCGCAGCGCGGATGGCATTCATGCGCTCTCACCACCGTCCGTTCGGATCGACGCTCACCGAGTCGCCCTTGGGGCCCGAGCCCGCACCCGGCAGATGCCGAGGGCCGGACGCCGGGCTTCACGTCTTCACGACGGAGATCCGCGGAGGCTGGTTCAGCCCAACCGGAACGTTTCTGCCGTTCGGATTGAACGCAGCCGGCGCACATCCGCTGTAGAGGGTGTCGGCCGGGCCGATCGGCCGCAGGCTACTCAAGGAGGCAAGATCAGTGGTGGCGAACGTTGGACGCCTGCTCGCGGGCGTGGCGGTTGCCTGCTGCCTGGTCATGGCGATGGCCGGCACCTCGGCGGCCCGGCAGGCACCGCCGGACCCGCAGGCCTACGTCAAGTACTACGTCGTCGCTGCGGCGTACCAGGATCAGCCGGAGACCCTCACCGCGATCGCGACCCGGTTGCTCGGCAGCGGCGAGCGGTCCGCGGAGATCTACAACCTGAATGCCGGACGGGTGCAGCCGGACGGGGCGAGCCTGACCGATCCGGCCCGACTCAACCGTGGCTGGTACCTGGTGCTGCCCTGGGACGCGGCCGGCGAGGGAGTGAAGTACGGACAGGTCCCGTCCGGCCCGAAACCGACCACCAAGGCACCCACGCCCACCGGCACCACGGGTCCGCCGGCCAGCCCGAGTTCCGGTCCGAGCCCGAGTCGCAGCCCCAGCCCGTCGCCGACCGGCACGAAGGGCACCGCCGGCTGCACCGCCGTCGCCGCGTCGAGCAGTCGGTCGGACTGGGCCCAACTGCGGATGGCGGCCGACGGCGCGTGGGACCTCAGCCGTGGCAACGGTGTCATGGTCGCCGTGGTCGACTCCGGAGTAGACGGTGATCTCGAACAGCTCAGTGGTCGAATCGCGGTCGGTGCCGACGTCACCGTCGGAAACGGACGCGGCGACACCGACTGCCACGGCACCGGTACCGCGATGGCGAGCATCATCGCCGCGAACGCCAGCAACGCGCGAACCCCGGCCGGTCTCGCACCGGACGCCACGATCTTGCCGGTACGGATGGTGGGCGCGTCCGGTAAGAGCCGGGCCACGGACGCGGCGAACGCCATCGAGGTGGCGGTGAGCGCGGGCGCCTCGGTGGTGGCGCTCGGCTCCCATGTCGACCTGTCCGCCCCGGCGGTCGTCACCTCCCTCACCACCGCGCTCAACCACGACGTACTCGTGGTGGCGGGCGCACCGACCCGGCCCGTCACGCTCCCGTCGCCCGGCGAACCCGCCGCCACCGGAGCCCTGCTGCTGGTCGGTGGGGTCGGCGCGGACAACCAGTTCGTGGAGGAGTACCAGCCGGACGCCGTGGACGTGGTCGCGCCCGGCGCGGACGTGACAAGCCTTGGGCCGGACGATGCCGGCCCGCTGAGCTACACGGGCACCCGCTTCGCCGTCGCCTTCGCCGCCGGACAGGCGGCGCTCGTCCGGGCCGCCTATCCGGAGCTGGACGCCACCCAGGTCGAGCGGCGGATCCGGGACACCGCCGACGCACTGGGCGGCGACACCCCCGACGACAGGTACGGCGCGGGGATGATCAATCCGGCCGCGTCGGTCGCCCGACCGGTGGAGGACGAGCGGCCGGTCGGAGTGGGTACGGACGACGGCGGCGGAGGTGGCGGCATGGGTGCGCTCGTCCTCCTCGGCCTGGCACTCCTCGGCGGCGGTGCGTTCCTGACGCTGCACCTTCGCCGCCGCCGCGCCCTCGGCTGACCGGCACCTGACGAAACAGACGAACCGGGGGTACGGGCGCTTCGCCCGTACCCCCGGTTCGTTGGAGCGGAATCTCGAGCGCTACCGCTTGCGCCAGGTCTGCTCGGCGTTGCCGACGTAGATCCACAGCTCGAGTGGCTTGTCCGCGCTCTTGACGTTCATGTTGACGTCGACGGACTTGCCGTGGAGCTTGCTGATGATGCCGCCCTTGTCATTGAACTGCCAGGACTGGGCCTTGTTGCCACTACAGACGGCCACCTGGATGGCGGTGCCGTCGGTGGAACCGGCCCAGGCGATGTCCATGCAGAGCCCCCGGGCGCGGATCGTGCCGTCCGAGCGGAAGTCCCACCACTGAGCCGGGTCCTCCGTGCAGGGCTTCAGCAACAGCCGGGTCCCGTCACCGGTCTTGCCGGAGCTGACGCACCGTCCGGTTCGCGGGTGGAAGATCTGCTTCATCCCGGCCGGCCGGACCGGCTTGGGTGCGGCGGTGGTCGGCTTCGGATCGCTGGCGGGTGGTTTCGGATCGCTGGCCGGCGGATCCGGCTGGTCGGCCGGCGGTTTCGGTTCGCTGGCCAGTGGGGGCGGCCCGCTCGTCGGCGCGGCGGACGACTCACTCTCCGACGGCTCGGGAGCCGTGGTCGTCGGTGCCGGTGGAACCGGCGCGGGACGGCCGAGCCGGGTGTCGAGCACGTACAGGTCGGTGAGCGCCTTCACCGCACGGATGAACGTCTCGGTCGGCTGGTCGAGCCGGCCGGCGGTCTGCCGCACGGCGGTCGGCCCGTTGCGGTAGGCGGCCAGCGCCAGCAGGTACGGGTCGCCGTCGAGGCCGGACAACCCGGAGACCAGATCACACATCGCGATGCCGACCGTCGGCACCGCCACCGTCGGCTCCCAGGCCGAGCCGCCCTCCGGTCCGTACGCCTGCCACACCTCGGGAAGGAACTGCGCGATGCCTCGTTGCCCGGTCGGGCCGAGCAGGTTGGCGTCGAGGCCGGAGAGCGCCATCAGTTGGGCGGCGACCATCGGCGGCGTCACCTGATCGCATACCGACCCGGCCTGCACGACGAGCGGGACGTACTCGGCGGGTACGCCCTTCGCGTCGTTGGCCGGAGGGGGCGTCGGGGTGAGCACGCCGTCACCGCCGAACTGCCGCAACCGCCCGTAGTACCCGGCGTAGCCGCTGACCAGGTCGACGTACTCGACGGCCTCGGCGGGCACCCCCTTGGCCTCGGTGACGGCGGGCAGGCCGCCGTGGAAGGCGGCCACCGAGAGACGCCAGTGGTCACCCGGAGTGCCGGCCAGCCGGAGGCGACCGCTGAAGTCGCACATCTGGTGGGCGAGCGCCAGGATGCTCGCGGCGATGTCCGAGCGCCGTGCGTCCGGCCACGGCTTCCAGCTCGTCCAGTCGTCGTCGTCGAGGCCGGCGATGCCCCGGCCGCCGGAGGCCGTCTGCCGCTCGCGGTTGTTCAGGCCCGACTCGGCCATGAGCTGACCGGCGATCCGCGCCGGATCCAGCATCGGACAGGAGTGAGCGGCGGTGACGATCGCCGTCATCTGCTTCTCGGTCACCGGATCACCGACCACCGTGTCGTCCCGAGCGGAGGCGACACTCCAGTTGATGGTGGCCAGGACGGCGGCGAGCACCGCCAGTGCGGCAAGCACCGCCGCCAGCGCCTGGCGCGGCGTACGGCCGAAGGTGAACCTGGTGGACAGGAAATTGGTTGTCACGGGAGCCATCCCTTTCGGCGTGGCGACACTGTCGTGACGGATTTCCCGCGCCCGGCGTTCAGATCCAGCGCGGATTTCTCTGGCGATCCGGTGGTCGGGTTGAACCAGCCGGGCCGGTCGGCCGTTGATCGGGCAGCGCTGGCTCCGCCAGGGTGTCGGGTCGGCCTCCCGGGCTGCACCGTCCACGAAGGAGGATCGTGACGTTGACCAGGTGTGACCTGCGCGATGTGGCCCAGGCCGGCTGGGCGGGGACTGGTCGGCGCACAGTCGACCGGCGGGCGATCTGCGAGCCGTACGTGGTGCGGCTATGCTGCGTGCCAGGGCCGTGGGGGCGGAAGTGCCTCGTTCACCCGGCCGTCAGGGTGCGATCCGTCCGTCAGGGAGGCGGTCTGTGTCGGCGGTGCCCAACGAGTCGGCTGGACCGTGTCTATCGGACGCCGCCGCCGATCCGACCGCCGCCGAGACCCTGCTGCGGCAGGTCGTCGCGGAATACCACCGGCCGCTGCACCGCTTTCTCACCCGGCTGCTGCTCGGGCAGCAGGACCTTGCCGAGGACCTGGTGCAGGAGACGTTTCTCCGCGCCTGGCGGCACGCGGACAAGCTCGCCGCCGACCCGTCGAAGATCGCGCCCTGGCTCTACACGGTCGCCCGGCACGTGGCGATCGACGCGATGCGAGCCCGGCAGGCCCGACCGCCGGAGGTCAGCCTGCCGGACCTCAACCGGGTGCCTGCCACGGACGACGAGATGGACCGGGTGGTGAACGTCCACGCCGTGCGGCTCGCGTTGAAGACGATCAGCCCGGAACACCGTGCGGTGCTCCACGAGATGTACTACCGGAACGCCTCCGTGGCCGAGGCGGCGGTGCGACTGGGAATACCCGAGGGTACGGTGAAGTCCAGAGCCTTCTACGCGGTGCGCGCCCTGCACGCCGCGCTCGGCTCTACCGAGCCGCCCTGACGCCAGGGTCGCCTCGTACCCCTGGACCAGACGAACACCGCGTGGTGCCTACCCGTTGAGGAGAGGGCTGGATGCGCGCAGGCGGGGATCACACCACGGCCGAGCGGGAGAGGCTGACTCTCTACCTGCTGGGGGCCTTGGACGACGCTGAGCGCGAGGCGTTCGAGGACCATCTCGCCGGTTGCTGGTCCTGCCTGGACGAGGCGGCCGCGATCGGCCCCTCGATCGGCGGTCTGGCCGGGCTGGGCGACGCGGACTGGTCGCCTGCCCCCACCGAGGCAGTGACGCCTGCGCCTCCCGCCGCCGGGGATCCCGTGCCGTCCGCGTCCGCTTCGGCGGCACCGAAGGACGCTGTCGACGCGACGTCCGCCGGTTCGGTGCGCCCGTCCGGCAGCCGCCCGTCCGGCAGCCGTGCGGCGGGTAGCCGTCCGGCCGGCGGGCGTCCGCCGTCGGCGGC